>JAKAAL010000641.1 GCA_021802375.1 Bacillota bacterium
AAAGCCAATAGCTTCTCGGTTCTTCGCGCTGGCGTACTCGCCACGCGCTCCCCGAAGGCTCCGTCCGAGCCTTACATGGCTTCATGAACTGTAGGAATAGCCCTTTCAGCCTTTTCCTAGAAAGGATTATAGCATGGGTTTGGAATAAGTATCAAGGGTTAAGTCTATTTTCTCTAGTTAAAATGGCAGTTAAAATAACGCATCCTCTACGCCAAGTGTTGGAATAGGTTGCAATATCCATGTACGAATAAATGTTCGCTCAGGGGGAATTTAATTTTATTTTGGAAAATGGGGAAAAAAGGCTTGACAAAGAAGAGAAACCATGCTACCCTTGAAAGGCGGGAGGGCGGGCTACTTCTTTATCTTAAAGCTTACCTCTATCTCATTCTCCATCTTATCTATCATTTCTATCTAAGAACATACCTCTATCTCTAACGGACACAAGGAAAATTTTACCAAAACAGGAAGAGTTCTCCCGTAAGAGCATTTACTTTCCCAATAAATGGATATGCCGGAAGAGTAGTGCCGGAAGAGTAGTGACTTTTTCCAATAAATGGATATGCCGGAATAGGAAGGCCATTTTAGATACATTTGTTCATATAAAGCATATTCGCGGGATCCTCTTCTCGTGAACACACAAAAACGAGGTATACAAGAAACTTGTAAACCCCGTTTTCCCGTGAGAGCACCATTACGTAAAAATCCTAAGCCTTATCCGCCCAACTATCCGCGATTACACATTCCACGGGAACCGGGATCGGATCTAACCAAAACTCTGCTGCTTCCGCCATGGCGTGTTGTACGGCTTGCCGTCCTGCTTCGGCCTGGTCCATAGGAATTTCCGCCACAATCTCATCATGGACCGTCGTGAGAATCCGTCCACCTAATGGTTTTAGGGCCGCATCCACCCGGATCAGACCATCCTTGATGATATCCACTCCGGCCCCTTGCGCGGGGGTATTAAGAATTTCTGAGTATCCCGGTTGCCCTTGCCATTTCCGCCACCGTCCGGATACGGTACGGACCATCTTGGTTTCCTCCACTTTCTTGGGGAACGTCTTATGCCATGCATCAATTGCCGGATACTGAGTATGAAAGGCTTTAAAGAATTGGATCCCGCCCTCGACTTGGAGGTAGTCTCCGGTACTGAGAAACGTTTCGCGGGTCTTTTGCCAGACATACGTTTCCCCGTTCATCCCGTAGCCATAGCCGAAATTACAATTCGAGCAGATGGCAATATGGCCATTTCTCCGAACTAAGATCGCTCCAGAAGGCACTTGGACACAGTAAACGGTCGTGGTCTGGTTCGAGGGAATAATGGAGGTGCCCCATGACCCGTTCATGTTCAGCAAATGTACTTTGGTTAAGCGGTAGACCACGCGGTACTGGGTGGCATGTTTTGGGTTGTGGGAGGGGATTTCCGTGATATCGCAACGGGTGCCATGGGTTACCGCCATGGCTTGCATGACCTCGGCGGTTTGGCGATTGGTGGTGGTGAAGCGCACTAAGCCTCGGGTCGAATGCCCATCATCCGTAATGTGTCCATCCCAATGAGCGGCTTCGTGTAGGTAGACGGACCCATCTACGGCGGACAGGGCTTCCCATGCTAGGGTTTTTTGGGGAGTGGTAAGTTGCAATAGGCGTTCCGTCCAAGCTCTTGAAATAACCATGAACGAGGTTACGGAGAGATTCCCTTCGGGTTGAGTATGGGTTTCGCGAAACGGAATGTGGGCTTGTGTGAGTAAGGCACGGCACCGTTCGATTTTTCTCGCTTTGCTAAATCCTAGAGAAAAGTGGGTATTGCTACGAATTGACCCATCGGAGACGACCATCGCCAAAATTCTAGTTTCGAGTTCGGACCAGGTAGGGGTATGTTTCCACTCAGCAGCGGCAATTAGGTACCTAAAGGGGTGTTTGGCAGTTTCTGCTAGCGTTTTTTTCACAGGCCCACCCTTTTGGCTCACTCCCACGAGTTCATGATCCGGCGTCATCAAAAAATCGAGGTGTTTGTTTTTTAACGCCCACACCTCCCGATTTTCAAATGACTTAAACGCGATGGGCATCATAAATTGCAAAGTTCCTTTTCCATCCCACCGACTATGCTCAATGTCCGGTCCCTCCCACCGGTTGCCTTTTGCCGAGCGGTTCCATGTCTTACCAGAGGGGAGCACGAATTCGGCAATGGGGGTAATCCCATCATACTGATCAAAGCGCACCCATCCCTGTTGGGTCAGCACCTCTGTATCCCCGCTGAAACACGATTTGGCATTCTGCCGTTCGGTTTTCGTGACGGCTTCAGGCGGTTTGTGGTAAATCGCTGCCGCCATGGTGCGGTGCGGATCGCCCTGCTGGACGAATGCATCATACAGTACCTTTTCCCCGGCAATGAAGGCCAAGGTCCGAAGTTCAATGGCTGGGAGGTCACCCACTAAGAACTTGTAACCAGGGCGGGGGCGAAAGGCTTTTCGAAAGGCTTCCGTGTGTGGGATGTTTTGGGTTTGCGGCTTCTCTACGCTCATGCGGCCTGTCCCGGAAGGCACCATCAGATGGTAGGAGGGGTACACGGCTCCATTTTGTTGGAAGCCGAGGAGTTCCGTCCATTTTTCCTTGATCCCGGTGTACTGCCGGAAGAGGAAGAACCACTCAATGCTTTCGATGAGTTGTTCGAGGCGATGGGGTTCGGAAGGCAGTTGGGCATAGAGTTGGGCTTCATCCGCTCGTTCGATTTTTTCCGGGTTTTTCCGATCCCGCCGTTCTTTCAGCCAGGTTTTCGGCACGTGGGGAAGGGGAGGAGTGATGGCGGGATCCATCCACAGTTGGTATAAGTTGGCAGTAGGCCCCCCCGCGTCTGCTACCGCCTTGGTCCACCGTCGCATCCAGGCAGGGTAGCTCGCGGGATCCACCTGATACCGTTTCGTACAGGCGAGCACTTGAAGTCGGGCTAACTGTTGGGCACTCGTGGAAGGAATGGGGGCTCCTAATGCATGGAAGGCCATCAGCACTTGATCATTGGAGTTCGGGTTGATTTGTGCCGTGCCAAACAGATCGCGCGGGATCCCCATACGCGCTGTCCACTGATCTAAGGCATACTGTTCACCTAATGTGGCCGGGGTTTGTTGGGTCTGGGCATATCCCGCGTCAAATGGAATTCCATTGGCCTCCATCTGAATGAGAATGGGGAGTGTGCGCATTTCCAGATCCATTACCTGATCGAGCCCATTAGTGAGGATTTCGGGCCACTGTGCCTCATACACCCAATAGGTGACCGCTGCATCCCACGCGGCGTACACCATCTGCTCTTCAGTGAGGGGCTGGCTCCAGTCGGATTCCCGTGTGCTTTTATCCATCGTAATACCGCAATACCGTTCCGCACAATCCTTGAGACTGATGAAAATGCGGTGATCTTCGGGATAGAGCAGCACCGGGGCCACCGAGGTATCCCATAGACGGTAGCTTTCTTGCCAATGTAAGACCATTCCATCAAATTGCAGGTTATGGCCGATGACCGTTGTGGCCTGGCGTAAAGCCTGGCGTAAAGGGGTTTGCCAGTCCATGGTCCAGTGACCCACATTCGCGATGGCCGTTTGGAAGGATCCAGCGGGATCCCGCCATCCAAATTGAATGACCATCACTTGGTTGTTGCGCCGATCTCTCTCCACCGTTGTTTCCGTGTCTAGACTAAAACACCCGGCATGAGCTAAGAGGTCACAGGCATAGTGCCAGCGGTCGGGGCGGATGATTTTAATTGGCAAAGTTTCCCGCGTAAGGGTAATCGGCGGGATCGTCGGTGGGGGTTGCCGTAATACCTCCCATTGGCTTGTGT
>JAKAAL010000642.1 GCA_021802375.1 Bacillota bacterium
TTCAACGGATCGGGGTTTCCAAAGCCCCTGGCCGCTCTTATTCGCGACTCTCGACAAAAATCCCTTTACATTCCATAGGGTCAGGTTGTGAATTGCCCGCGCAGTTGATACCATAAAGAAGAATTCGCGCCATCAGAAAGGAACCCGCCCATGTACCAATTTGCCGGATTTTCGAAGTTAGACTTCGACGTCTTTCTCATTCCCGAATTTCATGAGCGTATGAGCGCATTGAGGACACAGGTTCGCCCAAAATTAGCCATGCTAGGTGATGACCTAGCGCCCCGGCTTGAGGAAATCACTGGACACCCCATGTATCCCCATACCGCTTCCCATGCAAGGCGGCGCGTGAACCCGCCGGACGACACTTGGGTCGCCTTTTCTCGGTCGGAACGCGGATACAAGCGCTACGCCCACTTCGAGGTGGGTATTTGTCTGGACTACGTTTTCGTGCGTTTCGTCGTGAAACCTGAAAGTGATGAAGATAAGGCGTCCTTCATCCAATATCTCGACCAACAGGGTATTGAGGCATTGAAGCTCAAGGACCCAGAACCGATTTACTACTATCAAGATGACCATGGCCAAGGTGCCGAAAACGTCCAAAACCTGAGCGGTGCCGATCTACCCGACATCTTGCACCGCGTGGGCTTGAAGAGCCGTGGATTTACCATGGGGCTCGTATTTGATCGGGAGAACCCGCTACTTCGGAGTGCGGAATTTGTTACCCGCGCTCACAACGCCATTCGTCATTTGTCCCCGCTCTACGAGGGGGCCATAAAGAACCCACGTGCATAGGGTATGGCCCTAAGTGAAGGGCCAGGCCTCACCGCCGGACACTTCAAGCGACTCCATTATTCCCACAGAATTCTTCGATAAATAAACGCCGAGCCATTCCCCCAGGCGTAGGATTGCATTAATATCAAGAGGACTTCATTGGCTTTCAAGAGGAGGCAGAGGGATGATTTCCTGGAAGATTGGCGGCGAGCAAGGTGAAGGCATCGATTCAACCGGCGACGTGCTAGCCACGGTGACCAATCGCATGGGTTACTTCGTCTACGGATACAAATCGTTTTCCTCCCGAATTAAAGGTGGACATACCACGTATAAGGTCCGTATCGCCAATCGCCGGGTAGAAGCGGCGACAGAATCCACCGACATCTTGGTGGCCCTAAACCAGGAAACTATTAATAAGCATGCTTGGGAATTGCACGGTGGGTTTCTCTTAGCAGACAGCGCCTTTTCGCCGACGTTGCCCGTGGACGTCGACGCCACTCTCATTCCCCTGCCCCTCACCGAGATGGCCAAGGCCCATGGGTCCGTGGTGATGCGTAACATGGTTTCGGTAGGAGCCTCGGCGGCTCTCCTCAATTTGCCCGCCGATCCCTTTTTGGCGTACGTGGAAGCGAAGTTTACCCGAAAGGGTAAAGAGATTGTCAAAGCCAACCAAGAGGCCGTGCTCGACGGTTACAATCGTGTTCATGATCAATTTCATGGTTTGTCCCGGTTGCGCTTGCACGCACCGGTGCCGGGCGACCGCCTCGTCATGACCGGCAATGATGCCATTGCCCTAGGCGCGGTTGCGGGAGGATGCCGCCTCATGTGCGGTTATCCCATCACCCCCGCCACCGATATTATGGAACTCCTGTCCAAATGGCTTCCTTTGGTGGGTGGGACAGTCGTACAGATGGAGGACGAATTGGGCTCCATTACCGCCTGCATCGGGGCTGGCTATGCGGGGGCTCGAGCCATGACCGCCACATCGGGGCCGGGGTTTTCGCTGATGCAAGAGGGAATTGGGCTCGCGTCGATGGCCGAGATACCGGTGGTGATCGTCGACACGCAGCGAAGCGGACCCTCGACTGGCATGCCGACCAAGCAGGAGCAGTCTGATTTAATGGCCATCATTAACGGGGGCCACGGGGAGGGCCCGCGGGTTGTCCTGGCGCCAAGTTCCCTAGAAGAAGCTTTTGAAGACGGCTGGCAAGCGTTTAACATCGCGGACCAGTTGCAAACCCCAGTGCTCATCGCGACGGATCTTTCACTCTCTCTATGGTCGCAGAGCATTGACCGAACTGCCTTGAACGGCCCGGAAGTGCCCATCGACCGGGGACCGATCATGAGTGCCGAAGATCTCGAGGCGCTGGGCGAAAATCTCTTCTGGCGCTACCACATTACCGACGATGGCGTGTCTCCTCGCTCATTGCCGGGGACGCGCTATGGCCAATTTCTGGCCACCGGCGTCGAGCATCAGCCCAGCGGCAAAGTCTCCGAAGACCCCACCAATCGCACTCGTATGATGGAGAAGCGGTTAACGAAAATTAATCGAGTACACAGCATGAGAGAGGGAATCCGCTACCAAGGACCGGCCGATGCCAACTTGGTTCTCTTGGCCATTGGAGCCACCGTGGGCGCCATCAAGGAGGCGCGGGACATCCTAAGTGACGAAGGCCACCGTGTGGCCGTCAGTTGGATTCGTACCCTATCGCCCTTTCCCACCGCCGAATTTCAACGGTTGTTCCATGAAGCGCAGCAACTATTGATTGTCGAACAAAATGCCACCGGCCAAATCGCTGCCTTGATGCGGAACGCCGGGGTTTACGACCCCAAGCTCTGCCATAGCCTCTTGAAGTATGACGGGGTGCAATTCTTCCCCTCAGAAATCGTATCGGCAGCGCGGTCGCTGTTGGAATCCTACGTGGAGGTGAAAGGTTAATGGCCACCTTGCAAGAGTTCAAGACGACGGAAAAATCCTGGTGGTGTCCGGGGTGCGGCGATTTCGGAGTGTTGGCGGCAATGCAAAAGGCGTTGGTGGCCGTCGGCGCCGAACCTAGCACCACCGCCATCGTGGCAGGCATCGGGTGCTCGGGAAAGCTAGGGAACTACATTAACAGCTACAATATCCACGTCACCCATGGGCGGACCTTGCCAGCGGCACTAGGATTGAAGCTCGCCAACCGTGACTTGTTGGTGCTTGCGGCCGGTGGCGACGGCGACGCCTACGCCATTGGCATGGGCCACTTTATGCATGCACTAAGGCGGAACGTTAACGTGACCTACATCGTCATGGATAACCATGTGTATGGATTGACCAAGGGGCAAACATCCCCCACCTCGGAAAGTGGCTTCCAAACCAAGACCACTCCCAAGGGCAGCATCGATCGTCCTGTGCATCCTCTAATGCTGGCTGTGTCTGCCGGGGCCACATTTGTCGCCCAAGGATTTTCTAGTTGGCAACCGCAACTCGCCAAACTGATTCAAATGGGCATCGAGCATCCCGGCTTCGCCCTTATTAACGTCATTTCTCCGTGTGTGACCTACAACAAAGTCAATACCTACGACTGGTACAAGAAGACCTTGAGCAATCTGGAGAACGACTCCGATTACAACCCTTCCAGACGGACCGACGCGTTGGCAAAACTTGACGCGACCGACGAACTGGTTACGGGCCTCATCTATCGTGAAGATTCTGAGCCCTACGAAGCGCTTCTCCCAGGGTTCAAGGAGACGCCCTTAGTGGAACAAGACTGGCGGATGGATGAGGCTACCTGGAACACACTGCTGGCCAACTTTGATTGAAAGTCGCCGCGGCCGTACGTCCATCCAATCGTACAACCTTGAGGGGGACGGGTCTCTCGTCGTTGGGCCATTTGACCCGAAAAGAATCTCACCCGGCCGACGGGACGAGATTCTTTTCTTTGATGCGCGCTAATAAGAACGAAAATTTGACCAGTGCTGACCGAGTTTCTGAGCCACCATCTCCAGCAACCGGATGTCTTCGGGCCCAAATCGCCCATATTCAGGACTATCCACATCG
>JAKAAL010000643.1 GCA_021802375.1 Bacillota bacterium
CCGATCTGAGCAGTTGATTGCGACCCTTCACGAACGGGTGGATGCCACGGTGGATCGATTTGATGGATTCGGCGCGCGTCTGGATTCGGTGGAATACAAGGCTGGACAAGCCATCAACCGGGTGGGTTTGGTCCGCTTCAATCCGTTCATGGACACGGGGTCGGACTTGTCGTTTTCTGTCGCATTCCTGAATGATCATGGTGACGGACTCGTGCTGACGAGCTTATGGGGCCGCGATGAGGTACGGTTGTACGCTAAGCCCGTGGAAACGCACGACAGCCGTTATGCCTTGAGTCAGGAGGAAAAACAGGCGCTGGACATGGCTAAGAACGCCCGCAGTTCCAATCCTGCGTCATCAAAGGCGTAGGCTCATCTGAATGCCTTCGGCAATGGCCTTGGCCATCCGCATGACCAAGTTCAGACGTGTGTTCTGGAGTACGTAGTAGTCCATGAATCCTCCAATGTTTACGGTTCCCGTCACATAGTAACGCCCGATGGCCGGGAGGTCCTTGCTGACTCCCGCCCCGGGGCGGATTGGCCCAGGGCCCAAGGAAATGGCCCCCACCTCTTCCGGGCGCCCTAAGGAGGCATCGACCGCCAGTACCCGCGCCTGAACCAACCGGGGGTGGGCGTGGATGAGGTCGATGAGATTGGTGGCGTGGACGGGATTTTCCAACGTCCCCCACACTGCAAACGGTGACGGGCTCAGGGTGCTCAATTGCGTGCCGACCAAGGGTCCCAGGGCATCGCCGGTCGCCCGATCGGTGCCGATGCACAAAATGGCGTCCGGTGCACCGTGTTGCCGCCACAGCCACTTAAACGCCACAGCCAGCTCTTCACGGCAATTTGTCCGATCTATCATGGTTCGGTATTCGGCGGGCCCCGATCCCTTGGCGCGGTCGGAACGGCTGTCTGCCACGAAATTCCCTCTCCTCAGGTGCCTCGACCCGGCTCCAGCCTGGATCGTCCAACAAAATCTATGATTATTTTACCCGACCCTCGATATAGATGTACCACGAAGGACGGGGGATTTTGAGATGAAATCGTCGTGGCTGGGAATCGCATTGACTTATGTCGGCGCGGTTGTGGGAGCGGGTTTCGCCAGCGGTCAGGAAATCTATCAGTTCTTCGGCCGTTACGGGGCTAATGGCCTCTTAGGAATCGCTCTGGCGGGCATTCTGTTCGGCGTATTGGGCTACTTGGCGCTCGAACGGGGCCGCAAGTATGGCGTGACCAAATTTGGCGATTTGCTTAAAACGGCATATCCCCCCTGGGTGGTTCGGCTTGCCGAGGGCGTGACCACCGCGTTTCTGTTTATTGGACTTGGCGTGGTGTCGGCGGGCGGCGGGGCTGCCGCGTTCCAGTTGGCGGGGCTTCCGATTTTGGCGGGGGCGGCGTTGACGACCGCCGCCATTATCCTGGTCGTGGCCTTAGGACGCGATTCGGTGGTGAGGGCAAACTCCGTGCTTATGCCCTACCTGATTTGTCTGGTGGTGCTGGTGGCTCTGTTGACCTGGAGCCATGCGGCGGTGCCGCGAACGGCGGTGGGTGGACCGAGGTGGGTTTTGTCAGCGCTTCTGTATCTGTCGTATAATATTTTCACGGGAATTATGGTGTTGCTTGGAGTCGGACCAAGTCTTCGCACCTCGCGGGACAGTCTTTGGGCGGCCGGGGTCGGGGCGATCATTCTTTCCGGACTGGCAGCATTGGAGCATCACGCGCTGGTTCGTGCCCCATCCTTGGGCGCATTGCCGATGATGGATATTGCCTCGCGGATCCACGGCACATGGGGGGGGTTGTACGGGCTTAGTCTGTGGGTGGCGCTCTTCACCACCGGTATTGCAGAGGCCTATGCACTAAAAGTGCAGTTCGGGAATCGCATCTTATGGGTGTTGACCGGCACCTTTTTGTTTGGCTTCTTAGGATTCGCGAACCTCGTGGCCAGCCTCTACCCGGTGATGGGCGTGGTTGCAGTTTTGCTGTGGATTCCGTTGATTAATCGACGAGAACATCGTGTCCCGGGAGGATAACGGATTGGCAGAATGGGATGAACGAGGCCAGGAATTGTTGAAAGAAGGCACCCGGGCCTGGGAGAAGGGTGAGCGGGAAACCGCCGAAGCGTTGTTTCAGCAATTGCTGAATGAATATCCTGAACGACCGGAAGGGTACAACAAGGTGGGCGTGATTTTTGCCGAGACGGGCCAGTTGCAGGAGGCGGAACAGTACTTCTTGACCGCCTTGTCCAAGGATCGAATGCACGCGCCGTCACTGACCAATCTCGGCAACATCTATTTGGAACGCGGCGACATGGAGCAGGCGATCCAACACTACATGCTGGCTTTGCAAAGCGACCCAGACTACCCTCCGGCGCATCGCAACCTTGGCGTCGCCTACCGCCGTCAAGGGAAATACTCGTCATTTGTCTCGCATTTCAAGCGCTCACAAAAGCTGGACGAACGGCGTACCCGGGAAGAATTTCGCAAAAACCGCGGACAAGCGCGGCTCGGACGCCCAGGATCCCGACCCCTGCCATCCTATATATGGATAGTTCTTGCTGCGATTGGCTTGGTGATCATTCTGACGGTGTTTAAACGATGAGAGTACGCGCACAGAGAGCGCCGGCTTGGGCACGGATATTGGGAACAGCGCTGATTGTCGTTCTTCCCCTCCTGGTGGCATCGGTCGCGAAGGGATTCATTTCAGCTCCAGCCTCATTGGCAGCCTATCCGGTGCTGTTTCTGATAGTCGGCGCTGGGCCCCAACTAGGTCTGATCGTCCGCCGTTGGGGTAATATAAATGTAGGTCGCTTGTTTTTTGATTTAGGACTTTTAGTTGTCGCGGGCCTGGTCGCGTGGGTGGTCGTAAACATTGCCATGCACCGGGGCGGCGGGCCGGTCGATCCTTCCCTTATCGCTGTAATTATGGCTTATCTCTTAGCAATCTGGTCTGGACAGCACCCGTAAACATAGGGGGAATCTCGGGATGGATTGGCTGGATTTAGTCTTGCTCATTTACTTGGCGTTGGGTGCGCTCTATGGCCTGCGCCGGGGGCTGGTCTGGGTTGGATTTAGCTTAATTGGCTACATAGTCGGGGTCCTTGTGGCGGAGCGCATGGCGCGACCGCTGACCACCTTGGTGGTCACGGCGGCTCCAGTCAAGCGATGGGTTGAACACTATCTGCCGACGCCCGCTACGGCCATTGCCGGGGCGCGCGTGCAAGCATGGCACCTGGCCCACTCCTTAATCGGGCTGCTGGTGTTTTTGCTGATTATCGGAGCGGTCGAGTTCGTGGGTCGCACTGTGGGTTCCGTGGTCAGCCAAGGTGTTGGAACCATTCGTCTGGCTTCTCTTCTGAACCGCATTGGCGGCATTGTGGTCGGCTTGGCTGAGCACGGTGTGGTGGCTGGCCTGGTCTTGACACTGCTCATGACAGTTCCCGCGATTGGACACACGCCAGTCAGCCACGCCATTCACCGCGCACCCCTGGCTAGTACTCTGATGGGGCTTTTCCACCATCTCGCGAAAATCCCTGGGGGTCGGTATCTATGAAATTGCCCCACCTCCCGACTCATTGGGAATCTCGGCTGGTGGAGGTGCTGCTGGTTTTCCTCGTTGCTGCCATTATCGTGCGCGTAGGCCGACGGGTGATTGGCCGGCTCGAAGGGATTCGCGCACCTGCGGATGAACTGCGGCGCGCGCGGCGGTCGACCCTATATCGTCTCTTAACGTCGGGTTTGCGGTATTTGGTGGACTTCATCGCCCTCATTATGGCGCTTGATCTGTTCGGGATTCCCACGGGGTC
>JAKAAL010000644.1 GCA_021802375.1 Bacillota bacterium
CCCGATATCACCTTGACACGCGCCACCTTACTATTTAACAGGGGTCCAAAAACAGATTGCCCAGCCATATTCTCAACCAAAGCAAACGTCCACAAATTGTGACTTTCAGCCAATTGCAATACGGATGGATTAGTTTGTCCTGAAATGGAACCATTAGCAAAAATGGTGTACCAAAAGGGGATAATTCCAGTTAGTACGGGAAGATAATGCTGCAGCATGGCTGCAGCATTGCCCGCATTGCCTGGATCGTAAAAGTATCCTAGTACCATCCCCGCAGGCAAACCATTGACGGGAGGACGTACCACCACATGTTGATGACGTACAGAAGAAACAGTCGACTGTTGGATCGGCGTTTCCGCTCCAGACAAAATAGTCTTGTCCAATTTTGTTATGATGTGAATACCGCCCAGGCTGATCAAAAGAACTGCGATACTAAGAACGATGACGATAAATGCTCTCTGCCGGAGACGCCTTGCCTCATTGATCGTTCGTTCCATTCCCGACGCCATGACATATCACCCCGCATATGTCAGAGTATGAAAACTTTCGAAGCAATAGAAGACAGTTTTGTATAATGGAACTGAAGCCTAGAGGAGGGCCGGCCCACATGAAATTGCTTTTGATTGAAGACGATGAACGGGTGGCGCGGTTAATCAACTTAGAACTGAAGCGAGCAGGGTGGAGTGTAGATTGGAGTGTCACCGGCCGTGAGGGTCTCGCACGGGCTATCGGAGATACCTATGGTGTGGTCATCCTGGATTTGACTTTACCCGACTTGGACGGAATGTCAGTATGTCAATCGCTACGGCAGGTCTCTACCGTCCCGATTTTAATGCTGACGGCTAGAGACAGCGTTGGTGACCGCGTCAAAGGATTAGATGCAGGAGCAGATGACTATCTTACCAAACCCTTTGCCACCAGCGAACTATTAGCCAGAATTCGGGCATTGACGCGTCGGCAGCCCTCTCTTACCATGCCACAGGATACGCTTTCCGTTGGTCCCTTAGAACTCTCCGTCTCTCGGCACCAAGTCTCGGTTAATCAAACGCCGATTGAACTCACTCGGCGAGAATTTGATTTGTTGCACTATCTGATGCAAAACCCCGATATCACCTTGACACGCGACATGATACTGGATCAAGTATGGGGTTGGGGTTATGTGGGGGCATCTAATATCGTGGACGTCTATGTGGGATATCTACGTCAAAAATTAGAAGCCGTGGGTGGCCCGTCCCTAATTGCCACAATTCGGGGGGTTGGTTATGCCCTGCGGTGGGACGAAAAAGATTCATGAAACATGCTAGCTTACGAACCCGTCTCACAGTACAAACCATTGCTGCCATCGTCAGCCTGGTGATCTTTCTTGCCACGGTAACGCTAGTGGCTGTCAGTATCCATCTGTATGACGCAGCGGTAAGCGATGCCTTTACCGTTTATGACGGTGCTGCCGATGTTCACGGAGCCACCCGCCAAGCATTGCTTAACGCCTACGACCGGAACTTAGATCCTCACGTGTGGATCATCCGAAATTCCCACATTGTTGCCCGTTCCCCAAACACACGCCACCAAGTGCCCGCCCTCAGTCATTTTAGTCCCCTAGTGCTCAAACCTGTTACCTCAATTCAGTTCGTACGGCGACGGGGGGCACTGCAATATATTGTTGATTGGCCTATATCCCCTGATATTGACATCATGGGCGACCTGGTTCTGGTTTTAGGAGTGGTCACCATAGTCTCTGCCGTTGTGGGGGTTGTCTTAGGACGTTGGATAACGGGACGCGTACTAGAGCCAGTGCAGCGAATGACAACCGCAGTACAAGAGATGATTGTGCAAGGAAAATACCATCCGGTGACCAACCCGTCTCCCAAAGGAGGCGATGAGTTCTCCCAATTGTCCCGGGTATTTTCACAACTCATTACAATTTTGACTGAACGCTGGGAACGAGACCGCACCTCGTTGGCTGAGGCTGCACATCAACTACGGACGCCACTGGAAGTGATACGGGGAAATTTAGATATCTTATCGCAATGGGACGTCATCGAACCGACGATCGAACAAGAGTCTTTGGCCGCTATGGATCGCGCCGTTTCTGACATGACCCACATGGTTGGTGATCTCTTGACCTTAGAACGCGCAGGGAGACAACTGCCGGTAGCACTAGACGCCTTGCCATTAGAGCCCCTCTTAGAGGACATCATCGAAGACGCACGCGCTATAAGGCCCGACATTCCCCTGCAACTGTCCTTTCCTAAGGTGTCCGGGGTCATGGTATGGGCCAACGAAGACTATACCCGACGGACCCTTTGGGCCGTCGTAGACAACGCATTGAAATATGGTGGACGCCCGGAAATTCCCATTAGCATTGCGGTCGTGGTGAGCGATGCGCAGGTCGTGGTGTCCGTTGCCGACCATGGTCCCGGGATCCCTCCCGAAGACATGCCACATTTGTTTGAAAGATTTTACCGAGGTCAATCGGCACGAGGCGCATCAGGCACTGGCCTCGGTCTAAGCATCGCAAAAGCTTTAATGAATTCTCAACAAGGCCGCTTAGAACTTCAGTCTTCCCCTAGCGGAACAACCATTATCCTCACTTTTCGCAATGGCGCTATGGCTTCGGGACCACGGCTTTAGCCACACCCCGCTTTTGGGCCTTCAGCCGTGGCACCACTTTCCAAACATAGATTTGAGACATCGCCACCAATAACACCAAAAACACTAAAGGTCCTGGGAATCCCTGTTCTCCTGATGGCGCGAGCAGAGATCCAATGCCCAGTCCCAAAAAAATCACCGCCATGATCCACGAAAGCCAAGGAACTCCCCAACTATGAAAGGGACGATGGCAATTAGGTTCGCGTTTACGTAAATTAGCCACCACGATAGCCGTAATGGCGTACATAAAGGATTCCACCGCGGCACCAGCATTGATTAAAAACAAGTATTGTCCCGTCAGGTATACCAAAATCGCCAATCCCAAGGACAGAAAGGACAACAGTAACAAAGCATTTTGAGGAACCAACTTAACATTGAGACGTGCCATTTTAGGAGGTAAGACACGTTCTCGGGCCAACGCGTAAACAAAACGGGAAGCCGTCGCTAATCCCCCATTAAACGTCGTCATCGCGGTGGTAAGACTCACCACGACCATCCACCAAAAACCTAAGGGCCCCAACGCGCGTAACCCCACTATCAATTGCGGAACTAAACTCCGCTTCAAGGCCCCGGCATTGGGAAACACGACAGCCAAGGCTAATGTAAAGAGCCCAAATCCTACAGCAATTAGCCCTAGAGCAATAAACATCCCCTTGGGAATGACCTGCGAATCTTCAAATTCCTCTGCCAAGGGAGTGACCCATTCGAATCCGACATAGATGAAGATCCCGACGGCGACGGCCTCCAGCCAATTGGGACCAAAATGGAAAAGCCGCTGCGCAGTGAGTGACACATGCGGATGCAACAACACCAGAAAAGAAAATATTACCAAAGTTGCCAGAAGTACGAAACCGTTGCCATCTTGCACTAATCCGGCCAAACGAATGCCGCGCAAGTTTATCCAGGTCACTAATCCCAACAAGAGTACAATCCATATTAACCCACTCACATTAGGCACGGCTGCTTGAAACACGTGCCCTAACACGAACGCGTCTGCAGCAATGACGAATATGACCGTTGTCGCGTAGACGAACCCCGTCACCATGGCCACATTGTCGTTGATTCCTCGACGAATCCACACCCGGATTGCAGCAGAGGAGGGATACATGCCGGGGCCTTGAAGCGGAGTTTAGTTCCGCA
>JAKAAL010000645.1:0-3190 GCA_021802375.1 Bacillota bacterium
CGGTACTGATATACCAGGCCGCTGCCTTTATTTGGCCTGGCCTCACCGACCGTGAACGCAAAGTGGTGCAAGCGGTCTTAGGCCCCGGATTAGGCCTGTTTCTGGTTGGCATGGCCGGCGGATTTTTCGTATTTGTTCCCCTGGTGTTGCATGTAATGCTGTCGTTTGTTGGCCAAGGACTATCCGAGTACTGGACCATTACCAACTACCTGAACTTCATCACGTTTTTGACCATTCCTTTTGGCTTTCTGGCGGAAATGCCCTTGATCGCGGGCGTGTTGGCTCGGGTGGGTTTACTACATCCCACCCTGTTGCGCCGATATCGTCGCTACGCCATTTTGGTCGCGTTTTTGATTGCAGCAATTGTCGCGCCTCCCGACGCCTTGTCCATGATCGTCATTGGATCAGCCATCTACCTGATCTATGAGGTGTCGGCCGTGGTGGCGCGCATCTTTTATCAGAGACCTTACGACCCCCACGCGGGAGAGAACATTGGCGAATAATACGGATTCGCTACACATCGCCAACCGATCGGGTCCGGGCCGGTTCAACGAGCACAAGCCACCCTCAGGAATGACAACGGTTTTACCGACGATCCTGATCGAACGCAAGGTTTAGGATCTAGTACAATTAACCTATGTTTCAAGATGGGATGGGGCTGGCCGATAAGTGGCCGCTATCAACTGAAAGGAGTCAGCGATGGATATTTTGTCGCCCGTACACATCCTTCTCCTGCTGATTATCGCTCTGCTCGTGTTTGGCCCCAAGCGACTGCCTGAGATTGGCGCGGGATTGGGCAAGAGCATTCGGGAGTTCAAAGCCGCCATGGAGCACATCGATACGCCACCAGCACCCGATCAAGCGTATTCGGTGACGACGGCGATACGCGAAGAAAAGGACCCTCCTCGATAAACGGGAAGGGCCAATCTTGCAATGCCCGTCCAATGTCCCTATAACCTCGTTGGCCATGCTCGTAGGTCTTTGGAACCAGCCTTCTTCCCCTGTGTATGCCGGCAAGGTCTGGGAGAAGATGTGCACCGCCTATTGATTTTCTCTCGGACCATCGCCTTGCTTGGTTTTGTACGGTCGCCGCAAAACGTTAAGAGCAGCACGGGTAAGACCTCATCCGTGTCGCTTCTTCCTGGGATCCCGACGCGCTCTCCCGCGATTTCATCACTGGAACGGGCAGAACGGTAAATTACACGATTTAGAAAAATAAGGAAGGAAATGCCGCCTTCGAGGTCGAATGAGGACCTCTCATCGATATACGATAGGGTGTGGTGCTCATGAAAGAGATCGTCATGGGGCTGGCGGGCGTAATCACTCTTTTTGAATTATGGAGGCTCGCAAGAACAAAACGGGGTCCCTTGAGCACGTCGCATGTCTCGCCAACATGCGCGGATCTCCCACTGATTAGTTTTCTGGTACCCGTATGGAACGGGCGGGCCGAGTTATCCAGCCTCGTCGGTTCCTTTCACGCTCTATCTCTGGAGGCGGAATTGCTTCTATGCGTGGGAGGCACAGATGGCGGATGGAAAGAGGCCCAAGCGTATCAATCATCGAGCATCCGGGTCATTGAACAGCGGGCCGGGGAAGGCAAACAGGCCGCCTTAGCGCGCCTGCTTCCTATGGCTCGCGGTTCCGTGGTCTACCTAACCGACGCGGATTGCCGACTCTCGGATCAGTGCGTGGCGCCTCTCGTCATCCACCTTAAAGAGCATCCATCGGTTGCAGCCGCAACCGGATCGAGCCGTCCCTTATCCCAGCAAGTTGATGTCCCCTTTATTTCCGCTCAGTGGTCGGTGCAACTGGCCAGCGACCCGAAGAGTTGTATGCCTACCTCGGGTATTCTTGGCCGCAATGCGGTCGTCCGTACAGAGGTGCTACATGCAACCCGCGCGTTTGAGGTCCCCGCTCCCGTCGGAACGGATTATACCTTGGCCAAAGAGTTATTGCGCCAAGGCTACCTCATCGATTTTGTGCCCGATTCGACCATCGACACCCGGTATCCGGCCACGCTTCGCGAATATGCAAAAAAGCAGGCGCGTTGGATTTCCAATGTACTCCGCCTCGGCCGCAAGTATCGCGCCTGGAGTGATGTACGGGGAGTCGCCATCACGACCCTGTTTTCCTTGGGCTTGCCTATCCTGATCCTGTTGGGTGTGGTTTGGTGGCCATTTTGGGCGCTGGCTGGCCTACTCGCATTGCACGCTGGAGTCAATCGCCTGCGCTACCAACGCATGGCCAACCTCCCCCTACGGCCATCCGCAGTGATTCAGCATTTCATGGCCGACCAGCTCGCCGCCCTTTTGAGTGGTTGGCGGATCGCCTCGCGGAGCGTTAAGTGGTGAAGAGAGCACTGGCCACCCTAAGTGCCCCCCAATTGGCGTCAACGAACGCTAATCCCTCGAGATAGGCCACTTGCCTCACCTAATGGCAACGATCTCCAACCCCCTTGAACGAGGTCCACAAGTTCGCTCATCCCCAGAGCGATCGGCAGGAGTTCAAGGAGGGACTTGCCTCTCAGCCTGAACACGTCTGGCTGAGATCCTGGCGTGGCAGTAGCGAAAACGAAGATATGGAGCGGCATAGGCGCTTTTTACTCCGTCGGTCGGCCGCATGGCCAAGTCGTTCATGATTGAGGCCCCGCCGCGTTCTCAAGCGGACATCGTTTTGGAACGCTTTGATGCCGTGGACGTTCGTAGCGGAAGTGTGGAATCGCGGAACCACTACGCACTTGACTATGCCTGTTTAACCATGTTCGAGAATAAAAACGGCAAGCGAAGAAGATTGATGGATCCTATGGGAACGATCGGCGACAATGGCCAGGTGGCTCAAAGAACTCCTCGTCGACCGTTATGATGGCATGACCACTGTCTTCAAGGGCACCATCGATAGTCAGGTTGCGCCTCGACCAGAGGGTAACGCATCTAGCCGCCGAGGACGAGGCGCTTTCAGGTCATACCCCACGGTTCATCATAGCCAGTTGACCTCCCTGCTTTACGGTAATCGCCAGCTACGCCAAGCGTCATCCCCGTGCTAAACGCATGACGATGAGAACCAGCATAAATACCAGGTAGGCGCGCAAGCTCCAAAGCACCACGCGGGTGCTACGGTTAAAAATGAAGGGCGGCAGGGCGCGACCTTTTTCCGTTTTAATTTGCCGTTCTTGGTGAACGGCCTCAATTAG
>JAKAAL010000645.1:3200-3788 GCA_021802375.1 Bacillota bacterium
GGCCATACCTGGCACAACCCCTTGTAGTCGCATCCTCCATCGATCGCGATATCCTCTAGAAGCATTTGCGAAGACTTTGCCATGACGGACCTCCTTGAAGTCTCACGTTTAGATCAAGTGGGGAAACATCAGCGTCACGCCATAGACCGCCGAGAGTAAGAACAGCAATACGGCGATGCTGCCCACGGAGATGTTTTGCAGACGGGTGTTGACGTTCGCGCCCATTAAGGCGCGGTCGTTGAGAAACAGAAGCAAAAACATGAGAGCTGGCGGCATCAATACCGTATTGACGACTTGAACCAACAGGGCAATTAAAGTCAGCGGGGCACGAGGGATCAACACCACCGCTCCAGCGATGACCACTTCGCCAAAGTAGGTCAGGTAGAAGATGGGGGCTTGCCGCACACTTTGATTTAGGCTGCGGGGCAGGCCTAACACCTCGGTAAAGGCCCACGATGAAGAGAGAGAAATGGTGGTGGCAGCCACAAACCCGGCTTCAGTTAATCCGACGGCAAACAATGCAGCGATGACGTGGCCTACATACGGGCTGATGGCTTGAGCGAAGGTGGCATTTTGCGGGTTGAGGTG
>JAKAAL010000646.1 GCA_021802375.1 Bacillota bacterium
TGCTCGTTGGAATGACCGATAATCACTTCGTCAGCGGAAATTAACTGATAGCGACTGGTCTTAAAATTTCCTTCCTGGGTCAAGGAGAGCAACTGATAAAGAAATTTCTCATCCAATTTTAGCATCTCTTGAAACTCCACCAGGCCACGATTAGCGATATTGAGTTCGCCATCAAATCGAAATGCGCGAGGGTCGGATTCACTTCCATATTGGCCTAATCCCTGAAAATCTGCAGCACCCGTCAAGTCCGCAATATCTTGTGATTTCGGATCCGAAGGAGCATAGGTGCCGATTCCTATCCGATGACTTTCGGAAAGTATGACTCGGGTCAGCGGTACTTGATTGACATTGCGTTGATAGACATTCTCCAACTGCCATTGGCACCACGGACATAGTTCTCCAGAAATAGCTATCCCCAACCGTTCTTGCACTGTCGGACGCATTTCATGTGGGATGAGATTTAGTGGATCTTCATGCATCGGACAGTCAGCAATTGCCCACAGGGCTCCTACTTCTGTCCGTGAATACCGTTCCAGCCCTCTTTTGAGCAGTGTCACTAAACTCGACTTCCCTCCACTGACCGGTCCCACCAGGAGCAATATACGTTTTTTGACCTCAAAGCCGTGAGCGGCGGGAATGAAATAATCTTCAACGAGGTGGGCGATATGCCGATCAATCCCGTAAATGTGATCACTAAAAAACGTATACGGGTTGTTACGCGTTCCCAACTCACCTTCTTGCATAATCACGCGGCAAACCCTTTGATGCGCATTGTCAGCTAACTGCGGCTGCTCTTTAACTTTGTCAAGATATTGCGGAAGAAAAAGCGGACCGGCGATTTCGGGTACCCACTGGTTCTCACTTAATGACATGGTACTGTCCTCCTTGTGGTTTGCCCTTAGTATTTCCAAAATTGGAAAATTAATGCGGACATATTGCGTATAAAACATGGCCAGGGCGTTGGGGATCTCCAAGGAGGCATGGGAAAATTTACGCGTCGCAGAAAAGTCGCACATGGTCCGGAGGGGCCGATATAAACCGCATGCTGTGTCGACACCGATCCGCCAGGGATGGCTTCCCATGAACTAGGCGAGCCAAACCGACCTCGTGGGGTGCTGACGCAATATTCGTGCTACTTACTACCGGAACCAGTCGCGGCGTCGCATATGCAGCAAAAGCAATATCGTAATAAGGAACATTATGATCAAAGAAAAAAAGTACCCATAATGCCAGTGAATTTCCGGGATATAAAAGTTCATTCCGTAAATCGAGGCAATCGTGGTGGCAGGAAGTGCCAAAACGGACAAAATGGTTAAGAACTTCATCACCTTATTAATTTCGTTGGATTGCATCGAGGTATAAGCCTCGACCATCCCGGAGAGTCCATCGCGCACCCCGTCCACATCGTCCGACAACTCTCTGGCCCGCGACGCCACATCATCAAAATAGGGTCGATTCATTTTATCAATGTACGGCACATCCGAGCTCTTTAACAAAGCAAAAATCTCCAACTCTGGGTGAATCATCTTGCGCAACTGCATGGCCGACTGCCGTAAGTGCACAATGTCTCCTGCCAGGTTGCGATATGGGTGCTCCAATAGCTTGGCATGGAGGTCCTCAAAACGTGCCACTACTTCGGCATTAAGCTCAGCAAAACGGTGCACGTGATGGTATAAAATTTCGTACAGTGCGAAATCAACCCCTTCGTCCAACATGTGGTTTTGCAAAACAAAGCTCCATGCTTCTTTAACCACACTGCTAGAGCCACCCAGGTGTGCGGTCACCAAGAAATGTTTACCTAAAAAGACCCCTAAATGGCGCATGGAGAATTTGTCCAATTGACCTACGTAATCCGACAAAACAAAGACCACTGCTTCATCCTGCACCAAGAGACTCGGCTGCCTGTTGGCACTGTCTAAGATCCGCTGCACGGTTGCAGGGTGCGCTGCATAAAACTGACGTACAATGTCACCAATCTGGTCGTTTTCATGAGGTCCAATGTCAGCCCACACTTCTTTAGCCCGTTCAGGTTTATTGTGCGACAACTCCGTGGTATTTTGTTCTGTCAAATACAGATAGTGTGGCACCCCATTCTCCTCTGAAAAATTGTTAGGATCTGCTAGATGCCGAGACCCGAGTCATTCACGGTCCCAGTCATGACTCTCTGCCTGGAATATTGCCCGCCTTGAGACCAATGTATGCCAGGGAAACTTTGAAGCCACACTAATATCGCACGCCCCAACCAGGGGAGAACACACCAGCCTAGGAATGATTTTTAAGGAGGAGGTATTTCATGTCATCTAGCAGCGCTCCCATTGACTGGAGTCCGATGGTGATCGGTTTTGCCGCTGGCTTTATCTCGCGTCTCATTTCTATTCGCACAGGACGCACTCACTACCCAGGATACCCTTCAGGATACATTTCTCAGCTGGCCCTGGCTATCATTGCCGCCATGATTGGGGCAAGCGTCATTGTCTCTTTGGTGGGCAAAGAATTTACCGCAGCCACATTCCTTACCCTAGCAGCGACCCAGTTCCGCGACGTGCGCACAACAGAACGACAAACTCTGGAGCAAGAAGAACACTTCATTCTAGTGGGGCGAGGGGCTGGTTATATTGAGGGCATCGCTATTACCTATGAGGCCCGAAACTATTTGTCTATGATGATAGCGTTGGTGACGTCGGCCGTTACTCAATACACCGGTGTGGTTATCGGAGGTATCGTTGGCATCATCGCCATTATCATTGGAGAAATTTATATGTCAGGTCCAAAAGTAGGTGACATGATTGAAGTCGAGCCGGCCAAAATCCATTTTGAAAAAGGTTCACTGCTCTATGTCGGCGATGTGATGATGATGGAAGTTGGGCTCCCCCATTCCCGCGAACGTTACCAAAAAGAAGGCATGGGCGTATTACTGACACCCAAGGGCCGGCGCGGGCAGTCCGTGTTATGGAATGTAGCCCAGCGCCAAGCCATATCCCATGAAGCTGCAGCCGCGGTGGGGACCCAAAAAGATGTCGGTTATCCCGAGCAAACCCCACTTTGCCGGATGGATATGCCCAAGGGGTCAGGACGAGCCGGGCTTTCAATTTTGCCGGTGGAGAACAACATGGAAGCCCTGATTAAAGCCATCAAAAATACCCCCGTACTGGAATCCGGAAAGTGGTCAGCACTGACAAGTCCGGTGTTAAATCGAAAGGAGATGGAATAAATGGCTGACGCGCCTACCCCAGTCATGTTCGCCATCGTAACCACTAGCAAACACGCGGTAATTGGTGGCATGGCACCGGTGTTTATGGCCGATGACGAACCTGAGCGGGACCGTATCGCAATGTGGCTTTGCCGCATTACCAACTGCATAGCCCATGACCTCCACAACGGAACCTTGGTGCTAACGGTCAATCAGGCGTCAAGTAGCTAAGATGCGGTGCCCACATCTTAGTCACTGGCCTGGTATAATAGCATAGACTACCAGTGAAAGGGTGACGACGATGCCCGGGAAAATTTATACCCGCCGCGGTGATGATGGTGAAACACGTTTAAAAACCGGCGAGCATATTGCCAAGCATAGTGATCGGGTTGCAGCCTATGGGTCTCTATATGAACTTAATAGTTTCATCGGCCATGCCCGCTCCCTGTTACACGCGCAAACGCCTGCAACTCCGGACCAGCCTTGGATTCAACTCGATCTGGCCTTGCGAGAACTGCAACAACGGTTGTTCCTTGTCGGCAGCGATCTGTCACAAAGTCCGGAAAAGGGCAAACCGCGGCGGGTATAAATTTTCCCG
>JAKAAL010000647.1 GCA_021802375.1 Bacillota bacterium
GCTGTATCCCTTCAGGGCTGGTGGCAGCCGGAGCGTTCCCCCATTTTTACCCCTCAACCGCTTGTCCCTAGCCGAGTCGATCCCTGGTCACTAGCCATGCGCTACCTTACCCCATTAGCGATGGTGTGGATGACCGGCCCCCAGTCGACCACCGAGATTGGATGGCGAATCGCAGGCACCTTGGTCGTGGCTCTGGCCGGAATATTACGCTTCGGACCGCGGGCGCTGAAGACGGTAGTCGGCTGGATTGTTCCGGCTGTTTCGAGGAAATAATCGGTCGTCTTCTCATTCGCCTTCAGGCCGGCGAAGTCGTTGAAGGACCACGAGTCATCCCGATTTGACTCCTCCGCCAAAGAAATAGCGTCCAACAAGCCGAGCCAAGGGGCGCGCTTAAAGCCGCTAAATTTTTTGGGACCCTCCGCCTCATTTTCTCTTTTCTTCCCGATCCCGGACTGTTTGACCCGCTCAACTTTCCAAGCGAGAAACGCCCATGAAACCTGTATAGCGCTTGGGCTCATCCCATCTTCAGAGCTTTTTCTGTTTCTGGAAAAGCCGCGATGGGCAACGGGTTCGGGACCGGGCAAAATTGACTTTCCTCCAAGTTTTCACCAAAAAATGCGGGTTTGAGGCACCGAAACGGGGGCTCGTCCAAAATTTCACCCCAATTATTTCCGCGGAAAATCCGGGCGCCTAAAGCCGTGATGCGTTTAGCCCGAGGCAGACGGTCGAGCATCATCTCCACGGCCAGAGGTCTGACCTGGGGGTGGTGGTATGGGGATACACGACATACAAACGTGGCCTGGACCGCCACCGGTGGGGCACCAACATCATTTCGTTACCCATCTTTCGAGGGTCAGAAGAGTATATTGGTTGAATTTGTAGCCACAGTGCGATAGTTTTCGCATTATAATTAGATTAATTTCCACACATGGAAAAGTTCTCTTGATATTGCGTGTTGTCATTTGTTGAGTTTAGCTTTCTAGCGGGTAGCGGAATGACGAGATTTCCAAGAGGTTCGGAGTGGCGGAAATGGGACCTTCATATTCACTCTCCTGGAACAAAACTAAACGATGGGTATAAATGCAGTGATGTTCAATCGGAGCTTGACCTTTTTTGTCATATTCTCCACAACTCTGATGTGCAGGCATTTAGCTCGAGTTGAGAAACACTTTTTTTCTGTAATTACAAATGACGACATCCACCGGTCAAGGAAGACCGATGCTGACCTATCCTGGCCCGGGCGGACGGGATCGCTGGTCCCTACCCAATGCATGTAGGGAACCCTGTTACGGGTTATTTGCGGCGGCGACGGATCATTCTCGTAGACGCGGGCTGAAGGAGGCAGGTTGCTGGCGTTGGCTTTGCGCCTGCGGTTACAAACGTTGCAGCAGCTCATACCGCGGAAGTGGATGCGCTGGTAGGCCCCAAGGCTCAACACAATACCCGCCGCACGACCGTGCGGCATGGCATCGAGTATGGCTATGTGGGGTCCACTTTAAAGTCCCGGTCAGCCATTCGCGCGTGGTGCGGACCACTGCGAAGGGCGAAGACCCGTTGGCTACCTACCAAGCGTTCCAAGGCCCAACCCTGGCGCCCCAATAACATGCGTAAACGCATTCCGGATAATTCCCTGACGTCATTCCCGGCACTTGCCTCTCTCTCATGCACGTGAACAGGGTGTTATGGCTAACTCCTTTTGTCTATGGTTTGGCTAAGTCAGTGGTCATCAGTTCTAGCCTAATTCCGAGGGTGCACTGGTGGTCGGCGAACTCCCCCAATGGTATTCCCAGCATTCGCTGATTGGCGTAGGCAGTGGGGTTTTCTGCGTGCGTCAATCAGCGAATCCCAGCCCCTTGGGCTGATCTCGACTTTACGTCTGGCTCTGATCTGTGGGGTATTTGATGGCACGAAAGTTAGTGGAAGTGATGACAAAACTAGTTAGCGCCAACAACAGGGTCAACACCATTGACAGTCAAGCGGCTTCTAAGACATTTCAACCACTCGCTGAAAGCAACAGACGATTTTCTCCGGTGAGGTAATCTGAATATAGGCGGGAAATCTGGCTTCAGAACTGTACCCACATACCGCAAGTTTGTACGCAGAGTCGATGGAATAGTGTTTAAAACTCCAAGTTTTCGAATCCATACTGGAGTGAAAGCGAATCGCGCCTTCCGTTAAATCGAAACCAAACGAGTCGAGTGGAACAGACAAGCCTTTCCCATTCGCCTTGAGGTAACTCTCTTTCAAAGTCCAAAGCCGATAGAAGTATGCCAACCGTTGGGTAACTGGTCGATTCTCCAACTGCTTCACTTCTTCGGCTGTGAAAAACCTATTGGCCACAGTCAAATCAATAGGGATAATCTGCTCTATATCAATGCCAATTGGAGATTCATCGAATGCGGCGACCACCCACGACCCAGAGTGAGAGACATTGAACTGACATCTGGGGAAGTTCACAAACTGCGGTTTTTGGTGCCCATCAGCAAGCACAATGCATTCCCGGTGTGCAATTCCCCAATTTTCCGCGGCGTAGACTCGAATCAGCAATTCCCCGAACAGAGATCGGATGGCATCTTCTTGATTCCTGAACTTTCGAATTCTCTCTTGTCTTTCTTTCCCCATGTAATACAGCAAGGATTGGCATGCATCAAAAGATAAACCACGAACGTTGGTTGCAAGGACTTCCATTCAACACCTCTATCGTTAACGCGTTCATGATCGGCGATTTGACACCCCGTTCATCTCGCACAGTCTGGCCAATGATTATGATACCTACCGGTTGTGTAAAATCGAGCTTAGTATCGTCTTCAACAACTCAAAATTGCGAGTCGCGTAAGGTAAATTCAACATCTGAAAATGACCCCCGAAGCCTTGGTACTCAGCATACTGGCTCGTTGTCGCTGCACGCCATGGTTCCCCTCGGCGGATCCGTTCACGATGACTAAGCTCCCCTGAAGTGATGAGATGAATGTTAGCATCAATCGTGCCTGTGTTTACTAAAGAACTGACGTAATCAAGGTAGGTTCGTATATCTTCCTGTATTTGGTTGGATATGACAATCGCACTATCGCCATATCCAAGTTCTTGCATCACCCTTTTCTCCACAAATCGCCGCCATCCCCAGACACCTTGGGCCGTGAACTGCCACTCTGAGTCAATCAATATCAGATTTGAGACGATTTGGCCCCTTCTCTCCAATTCTTGGGCCACTTCGAATGCCAAATTGCCACCCGCCGAGTAACCCATCAGGACAATCGGAGACAGACTTCCGTTGGTAGTCAAAATGGCATTGGAGTACTGAATCACTTTATCTTCATCCGCAATATAATCGGCAGCGTATACGGACACCCTGCTCTGCAGGTGTTCCGCCATGGCCTGATACGTAATCGAAAATCCTCCGACAGGCGGGAAGCAAAACAGGGGCCGCTGTTTGGAACGGTTGAGCTTTACGAAGATGGATTGAACTTCACTCATCTCATTTTCCAGCGCCGCCAAATCTGAAATGGTCGGGGATTGCAGCAGGTCCCTGACCGTGATTTTGAAGTCGAGTTCCTGAGTGAGCATGGCGACTAATCGAATCGCGGAGAGAGATGTTCCGCCAAGCTCAAAGAAATGATCCTCCACCCCAATCGGACTGACCCCGAGCACCGCTTCCCACATCTTAGCCAACTTCTCTTCCACGTCCGTGCTCGGTGCCACGTACGTGCGTCCCCCATCCATCGTCACCTCAGGCGCCGGCAACGCCTTTCGGTCGAGTTTGCCGTTGCCCATCAGCGGCATCTGTT
>JAKAAL010000648.1 GCA_021802375.1 Bacillota bacterium
TACGGTGAGAGGGAGGCTCCCAAGTTGAACGTGGCAGCAGATCATGACAAACTAATTACGATGGGACAACGGCGTTTTAATGGATTTACGCCCTATCAGGTGGTCACTTTTCTTAATCAGGTGCTAAAGGACGAAGGGTTCATTTTTGGTTTACGGCAGTTTGACACGGACTATGAACTGACGGTCTATGATATCCACGACGCCACCGATGACGCCTAAAATTGGCATTGGGGCCGCTATTTATCGGGAGAGAGGTAGTGACCTGGGTTGCGACTTGCTATTAGTACAGCGAGCGCATGCGCCTGGTCTCGGCCAGTGGGCTCTTCCCGGTGGTCATCTTCACTGGGGCGAATCGCTCGCGGATGCCTTGCGACGCGAAATTGCTGAAGAACTTAATGTCTCTATTCACATGGGGCCACTAATTTATGTGGCGGAAATTCTGCGGGAGGATCATCACTTCGTGATTTTAGACTATGCCGCTACGGTGGACGACGGCGAGCCCCGGGCGGGATCGGATGCCTATGATTATCGATGGGTCAACGCTTCCGAAATCCTATTGTTGCCGCTCGCACCCGGCATGAAAAGATTTCTAGCCGATACCGTGGTGCGAGAAACATTGCGCTGGGGTCGCGTTTGAACGAGCACCGCACGCTCTTCTGGAGAGTGTGGAGCCAACCTGATCCGCATCAAAGTGAGCCAAAGGAGACCTTTCATGCCTGCCCTCATGGAACCCGAACGCACCATCTTAGTGTCCTTATGGGACAGCCAGCATCGACCCGACTCCAGCCAAGTTAAAGAACTAGAAGGACTCGTGGAGGCCGCCGGAGGGACCGTAGTTGGTAGAGTGTCGCAACGTCGCGATAATATTCATCAAGGTCTCGGCAAAGGGGCGCTCGCCCACCTGGTAGAGCAGGTTTTGCAGTTAGACGCCACTACCGTAGTCTCCGATGTGGAGCTTTCTCCTTCGATGCTCAATCATTGGGCCCGAGCCCTCCCGGACGTCCGAGTATTAGACCGAACACAAGTAATATTGGACATCTTCGCCAGGCGGGCCCGGTCGCGGGAGGGCGTTTTGCAAGTGGAACTTGCGCAATTGCGGTATCTCCTGCCCCGAGTTGGCGCCTACCGCGTTTCCGAGCGCTCGGGTGGTGGGATCGGCACCCGTGGTCCCGGGGAAACACCACTAGAGATGGACCGCCGGCGTCTTCGTGCACGGATTCAAAGGCTTTCAGTGATCCTAGCCAGCGTGACCGAAGAGCGTCAACAGCGGCGCCATCGTCGCGCCGCCCAGGAGCTTCCCTTAATCGCACTGGTAGGCTATACCAACGTGGGGAAATCTACGCTCTTTAGTCGGCTCACCCGTAGTGGCACCACGGGGGCTATCGCCAACGCCTTATTTGTAACTTTGGATCCTACCGTGCGGCGCATTGAGGTTCCGGGCTTCGGCCCCGCGCTGCTAACGGACACGGTCGGTTTCGTTGACCGCTTACCCCACACTCTGGTCAATGCCTTTCATGCGACTTTGGACGAAGTACGTGACGCAGACATCTTGGTGGTGGTTAGTGATGGCGGAGATCCGTTGCGGGAAAGACAGTTGGCGGCCACCGAATCGGTTCTCAAGGAGGTCGACGCAGCTACGATTCCCCGGATACTGGTTTATAACCAGTCAGACCGTGTGGAGCTTGCCGAACGCCAGACCGCGGGATTATGGATTTCGGCTCTAACCGGAGAGGGTATCGAGGAATTATGGCAGGCTCTCCGGCACCAACTGTTGACTTGGCGCCAACCCATTCCCATTTTCGTGCCATGGGACCACAAAGAAACCTGGCAAGCTCTTTACCAGTCGGCCACCATTGTGCGACGGATGGATGTGGAAAATGGTAGTTGGCTTGCCATCACCTGCAGTCCTCAACATTCCCACCTATTTGCCGCATACGAGTCGGTTGAGACCCCACCACCTTGGTAGCTTAACTTCTTTCTCGTGGCACGACTTGGGGGACGGCGCCAATAACTGGCGTTGGGATTGGGTCTGGTTCGTGTTACACTCAAGGATATATCAGAACTCGGCGTATGAAGGAGGCGGGCTTATGGCCACAGCACCAACGTATTACATAAAGACCTACGGATGCCAAATGAATGAACGGGATTCCGAAATCATGGCGGGTCAACTGGACCAAATCGGCTATCAGGTCAGCCCCAAAGATGCCGATGCGGATTTGATCATCATCAACACGTGCGCAGTGCGGGGCAGCGCAGAGTCTCATGCCTTTGGATACATTGGTCAGCTAAAGCAACTAAAGGACTCGCGACCGGATCTGCGGTTGGCGGTTGCCGGCTGCATGGCACAAGAACCCGGCACAGTGGCTTGGATTAAACGACACGCCCCCCACGTGGACTTGGTGTTCGGCACTCATAACCTACACCAACTTCCCCGACTACTCGACGAGGTAGAAGAACACGAACAAACCGTCTTTGAAGTCTGGAAATCTGCGGGGGACGTTGTGGAGCATTTGCCCTCGCATCGCAATGACGGGGTCCGTGCCTTTGTCAACATCATTTATGGCTGTGATAAGTTTTGCACTTACTGTATTGTGCCCTTTACCCGGGGCAAGGAGCGGTCCCGTGAGCTTCCCGCCGTGGTGGATGAAGTGCGGGCCCTTGCCCAGGAAGGGTACCAAGATATCACGGTACTCGGTCAAAATGTGAATTCCTATGGCCATGACTTGGACCCGGCGCTTGACTTAGCCGACCTTTTAGAAGCACTCCAACGCATCGAGGGCGTCCGCTGGCTCCATTATATTACCCCGCATCCCCGAGATTTCAGCCAGCGTCTCATCGAGACTATCGCCCGTAGTCAAACTATCACCCATCATGTGCATCTACCGGTTCAGGCTGGATCCAATCCGATTTTGAAACGAATGAACCGGAAGTACACCCGTGAAGCGTACTTGGACCTCGTGTCGCGCGTCAAAGCGGCTATCCCCGACGTGTCTCTTACCACGGACATTATCGTCGGATTTCCCGGCGAGACGGAGGACGATTTTCAAAAAACTCTCGATTTAGTCCGCGACGTGCGCTACGATGCGGCCTTCACGTTTATCTATTCGCCGCGCGAAGGAACCCCAGCAGCTCGATGGGAGGGACGCGACCCGGTGCCTAACCCAATCAAGAAAGACCGTCTCAACCGGTTGATGGAGTTGCAATACCAAATTAGTTTGGAAGCCAACCTCAATATGATTGGTAAAACTGAAACCGTCTTAGTGGAGGGACTAAGCCGCAAAAACCCCAATGTGTGGGCGGGCCGTACTCAATCTAATAAGGTGGTTCTACTGGACCGCAATCCCGACCTGGACCTCATTGATCGATTCGTGTCGGTACGCATCGAACACGCCAAAACCTTCTACTTAAGTGGCCGTCTGGTTGGCGTGCCGTTGTCTGGCCCGTCCCCACGAAGACGGGTGGAACTCCCGTTAGTGTGATCGCATTGCCTAGGGAGGAATGGGCGCATTGAGCCTCAACTTAGTCCATGTTCTGTTTGTGGTGATAACCACTACCGTTGGAGCGGCTGCCGGCCGATTTGTCCGTAACCATTCCAAACGACTGTTGTACCTCAAGGAAAGCGTGCGCGCGGTGTTGTTTCTTATCGGCGGAGTAGTCGTGGTCTGGTACCTTACAGGAACCAACGCCTCGGGCGTTGCGAAAGCCGGCATCGCTGGCTTATATATCGGCCTGATTTACGGATTGATCGCGTCCGACCCAAGACCCCGTCACGGCCACCAGAAAT
>JAKAAL010000649.1 GCA_021802375.1 Bacillota bacterium
TGGTGGGTGAAGAGTCCTTCGGGCACTTGGACCTCCAGTGGCGCCTATTCTTCGCAAGCCACCTGGACCTTTACGCCGCCCCAGGCCGGGTCCTACACGGTGAAGGTTTTTGCCAAAGATCCCGAAGCCCCGTCCACGGCGGCGGAATCGGTGACCGCCACCACGACGGTCACGGTGCCTTAGGACCCGCAATGTTGTTGGGTTCTAGGTGCCTTTTGACGTGGCAAGTGACGCGGCGCTTTAACCTCTGGTGGGCCTATCCCAGGGAAACCCTTAACCTCACCCTCACGATGTTGCGTTATTCACTTGTGCCTAACGGCCCGGCCCGGGCCGCTTTTGTGTTGGTCCCACGATATGAAATAGTGGATAGCACCCGTAATCAAAACCTGGATCCTTATCCCATCCATTGACAGGAGGCGAGAACGCATGTGGATGATCATCGAAGACCATCGCGTCTCCCTCTATCGTGGGCGGGAGTGCCTCGGCTCGAAGCTGACCGACATCGGTCACATCTTGGCCTTGCTGGGGCCACCCTCGCCGGACACGGAATCGTTAGCGGCCACGGCATGGGCGGTGCTGGTCGGCACCCCGTCTCGGGGTGCGGTCGCGGGATTGTCTACACAATGAAACACGCGGACAGAAAGGAGAGGACGACTACACGGGGTATGACATGCGAGACCACATTCAAACTTGTGAGCACAGGAACCCCAATGGGCAGGCGGCAGATTTAGGTGCCCCGACAGGGCATTAAGTGAGCACACGGATTCCAAAAGGCGCCAAATGCGATCAGTCAGCGCAATCAAGGGAGGGATTATTAATGGATCGCGTAAAAATGTGGGTAACCGATAACACCCCCATCGAATCGCAAGCTTATGATCAGATCAAGGCCATGGCACGGTTGCCTATTCTCGCCGGGCACATCGCCATCATGCCGGACGTGCACTGGGGGAAAGGAGCCACGGTGGGCAGTGTGATCCCGACCCGAGGAGCCATTGTGCCGGCGGCAGTTGGGGTTGACTTGGGCTGTGGGATGGCCGCCTTGCAGACCACGATGCGCGTGGACCAGTTGCCGGATACCTTAAGCACCTGGCGATCCGCGATAGAAATGGCCATTCCGGTGGGATTTAACGCGCATGACACCGATCGACCGGTCGATAAACTCATGCAACTTGGCACGCATACGCCTTTTGAGGCCAAACTTCGGGCCTTGCGCGAACGATTTAACGCGCTCAGCCTCCATGCCCAGATTCCGCACAACGCCCGCCAGAAGACGGAATCGGTGGTCTGGAAACAGATCGGCACGCTCGGCGGGGGCAACCACTTTTGTGAAGTGCAAGTGGGGGACGATGGCAATGTCTGGTTGATGCTGCACTCTGGTTCTCGCAACGTCGGGAAAACCCTCGCGGAAGTGGCGATCAGCCAAGCGCGTCAGGAAGCGGAAACGCGCGGGGATGTACTGCCTGACCGCGATTTAGCGTGGTTGGCGGAGGGGTCGGAGGCGTTCTCCGCGTATGTGACAGCGCTCTGGTGGGCCCAGGACTACGCTCGGATGAATCGAGACGTGATGTTGGCCCTTCTCTGGCGCGCTCTAACCCCGTTCTTGCCTGAAGGCACTTCGGTTACACGAACTGTCAATTGTCATCATAACTACGTCGAACAATTCGAGGACGGCGTGTACATTACGCGTAAGGGCGCGGTGTCAGCCCGAGAGGGTGAACTCGGCATTGTGCCAGGGTCGATGGGTACCGCCAGCTATATTGTGCGCGGCAAAGGTCATCCCGACTCGCATTACTCCTGCTCGCACGGGGCGGGGCGCCGCATGAGTCGGGGCCAAGCCAAACGCACGTTTACCGTGGAGGATTTGATCGCCCAGACCGCCGGGGTGGAGAGCCGCAAAGATGCGGCGGTAATTGACGAGATTCCCAGTGCCTACAAGGACATTGATGCGGTGATTGCGGCCCAAGCCGACTTGATTGAGCCGGTCGCCCGATTAAAGCAAGTGTTGTGCGTGAAAGGTTAGCGAAGCTACCGTGTCCGTAGCCGCCTGCGGGGATGACGTTGTCCCCCGAAAGAACTCCCCATGCACGATCTCTCAAAGGAGCCTTAGGGCTCCTTTTTACGTGAAGGAGGCGGGCCTCCGATGACGGCCACCGATTTTAACCTGGCGTGGAAGTGGGATGCCGCATACGGTCAATGGGGTTTTCTCGTCCGCTGTATCCATTGTGGCTGGACGAAGTTTGCCCCGGAGTGGGAGGACCGCACCGGGTATGACATGCGAGACCACATGCAAGCTTGTGAGCAAAGGAACCCAAATGGGCAGGCGGAAGCAGCGACTGATGATTAATCGATATCGCGGAGGTCAACGCTCATTTGCCTACAGCAAGCCGTTGTTGGAAAACCAGTTTGAGTGGCTGTTTTGACATTGAAAACCAGATTGTGACGTGAGACTTCGTCACGCTAGCCGTCTCTGGGATCTACAACCTATTAACATCGGGTGCGGCAAAAAATCGCGGGAGGCGACCTTCATGAAACTGTCCACCAAACGGAGAGTCGGGTTAGTTAAATCCCAGACGGAGCAAATCGATGAGTAACGACATTTCGCACGTGGTGACGCAAATTCATATTCGCGCTACCCATCCTTTTTTTGCCACTTGTGCGGATCTTACACACCAGGCCAAGTTGCTTTACAATGCGGCGAACTATCTCATTCGCCAAACATTTTTTGCGGTGCATGCCTGGCGAGATCGCCAAGATTTAGATCAGTTCGCCGATCATTGGGAATTTCTGGGACAGTGGGGGTTGACTCCAGAGAACACCCCTGTCTACTTGGATTTCTATTGGATGACACGACATCTCAAATCTCATCCCGTGTATCAAAATCTCCCAGCTAAAACCGCCCAAGCCATTCTTAGAGAGAGTGTGGACCATGATTGGCAAGCATTCTTCCGGAGTATTAAAGAATATGCCAAGCATCCGGAGACGTTTCTGGGGAAACCGGGGCTTCCTAAGTATAAAGAAGTACGGTCCACGGTCTTTTTCACCAACCAGCAATGCCAGATTAAAAACGGCTGGCTACGATTCCCAAAAAGTTTGGGCGTGCCGTCTGTCAAACTGCCCGACACGATCCCAGGATCACTAATGCAGGTGCGAATGGTTCCGCATCATGCCACGTATACCATAGAAATTGTGTGGAAAGTGACAGAGGCTTATCCTATATTAACGACACCGACACGCATTGCCGGAATTGATATGGGCGTCGATAACTTGATTACGCTCACGACCACCACGGGCGAACCCCCGATTGTGGTCAACGGTCGAGGAATCAAAGCCTATAATCAAGGGTACAATCGGCAAAAAGAACATTGCCAAAAGGCCCTACCGAAAACCCAGAACTGGTCGAAGCGTCTTGGGATCTTGGAAGACCAACGGCATCGCAAATTCCACGAGTGGTTTCACCAAATCAGTCGATTTATCGTGGACTGGTGCGTTCAGCATGCGATCGATACGCTCGTCATCGGCCACAACGACGGATGGAAGCAGCAGATCCGCATGAGACGCCAGACCAAACAGCATTTCGCCGCGATCCCATTTAACTCACTTATCACGAAGATCCAATATAAGGCGAAAGTCGCGGGAATTCGTGTCATTCTCACCGAAGAATCATATACGTCCAAAGCCAGTTTCCTCGACCTGGATATGCTCCCGGTATGGGGAAAAAATGATTCCGACGCAAAATTTTCTGGTAAACGCATCCATCGCGGGCTTTACCGTAGTGGAACGGGT
>JAKAAL010000650.1 GCA_021802375.1 Bacillota bacterium
TACGGTCTCCTGGTACACGGATTCGGGAAAGCCCACCATTTTTCGGCCGTAGCGTTCGTATAATAGGCGTAGCACATCATCGAGACTCTTTTGGTTGTGAGTGCGCTGGCGAATCTCTAAGTCCAAGAGCAGACCCACAAGTTCCCCCTTGAGGTAGTACGAGATTTGGCGATTAGGCGAATCTGGCCCTGGCTTGTAGAATTTCGTCCACGTTTCGTAACTGGACTGAGACAGGCTTTGGACGAAGCGGCCGGGCAGTTTTTCATAGGCTTGGATGCGGTCTTTGAGGCGATCCAAATAGTCTTGTAGGCTAAAGAGGCCGGAGCGACGCAGGATGATGCCAGCGTAGTAGTCGGTAAAACCTTCCATTGCCCACAGAAGATGGGTATGGACCTCCCGATCGTAGTCAAAGGGCCCGAGCATATCCGGGTGAATCCGTTTGACGTTCCATAGGTGAAAAAACTCGTGGGCGATAAGGCTAAGCACCCGACGATAGCTCTTTTGCGGACGAAAGCTAAAGCGATCCATCCCGCAGGTGGTGGAATTGAGATGTTCTAAGCCGCCAGTACCATGGTCGGATAAATGAAAGATAAAGGTATAGTGCTGGTAGGGGAGCTCGCCAAAGAAGTCGCGGGCGGTCTCGACGATCTTTTGTACATCCTCGACCAGTCGCCCGGGATCTTCATTGCCCTCGCCCCAAAGTGCTAGGGTGTGCCGTTTGCCCTCGACTTCGAAGTGATACATGCGCTGTCGGCCGACTTCTACCGGAGAATCGATGAGCACGTCATAGTTGGTTGCTAAAAAGCGATAGGGCGCGTCGACCACCCGATCGAGGCCCGTGGCCACTTGCCATCCGGGGGGACCATCAATATCGATGAGGTGGGGTACCTCGGTGAATTCATCCAAAAGGAAGAAGAGATGAGCCCCGTTCCAATAGGCATGGGTCTCATCGAGATGGCTCTGGCGTACGCCTTCTTGGTAGGCATAAACTTGATAGCGAAAGCGGACTTCTCCCCGCATGCTGGTTTCAAACTCCCAGCGATTCTTGGCGGTTTGGGTAAGGTTAAGCGGCTGGTTTTGAAACTCGCCGATTACGCCAAACAGATTGCCGGAAAAGTCCGCCACCTGATAGGATCCGGGGGTCCAGACGGGGAGGCGCAAGCGATGCTTTCCTGGATCCAGACTTTGGACGGTCATCGTAACATGGTAGACGTGTAGTCCGGGGTCTAAAAACTCGACGCGATATGCGATAGCTGGTTGTGCCATGTGCCCTCCTTGGGCCGAAGTCTAAGCGCGGCACCGACCCGCCTCCGTGTCGTTGGTTTCATCTGGCATGGCATTTGCCCTAGCAAAGGCGTAAGATGAAAACGAAAAGGGGTGAGACGATGAACCGCACCTTTATTGTGGTGGCCACGGTGATCAACCTTATTGTACCCGGAGTGGGGACGCTGATGATCGGCAAATGGCGCGCAGGCGCCATTCAATTAAGCGTCGTGGTCAGTCTATGGATTCTAACGCTGATCAGCTTTGGGCTCTTGCACCCAATCTTGTTTCCCATTGCCCTTGCCAACCGCATCTGGGCGTTGGCCAGTGGTCTTTGGGCGCTTGGCGGCAAAGGCGGTGGCAATCATCGGGAAAGCCTAATTTAGCACCGCTGCCATCCGCCGTGCTGCTTCTGCCATCCGCGCCTCGGGCTCGGTTAAGGCGATGCGAAGATAACCCTCCCCATGGGCTCCAAAGGCGCTGCCTGGCGCACAGACGATGTGGGCTTGGCTTAAGAGCAGATCAGCCCAGGCGGCGGAAGACCGCCCATGGGGAACGGGACACCATAGGAAGATGGACCCCTCTGAGGGGGGGATCTTTAGCCCGCATTGATGAGCTTCTAGAATGAAAGCATCCCGGCGCGCCTGGTAGGACGCACGAGTCCTGATAACATAATCACGATCGAGAGAGAGCGCCGTCTTGGCCGCCATTTGCACGGCCCCAAACTGACTGCAATGCAAATGTTCTTGCAAATGCTCCAGCCAGCCTATGAGTTGCGGATGGCCTACGGCAAAGCCAATGCGCCAGCCCGCCATGTTATAGGATTTCGATGTGGTCGTAAATTCAATGCCTGCCGCTTTGCCTTGAGGGGTGGCCAAGAGACTGGGTGCCTTCTTTCCATCGTAGACGATGTCGCCGTAGGCCAGGTCATGGACCAACACCGTCGCCGTCTGCTCTGCGCGCCAGGCGGCCTCCGCCAAGAAGTCCAGGGGGGCAATGGTTCCCGTTGGATTGTTAGGATAGTTTAAGAAAGCCAGCCGAATCTCCGAGGTGATGGCGGTCAGATCAGGGGTGAAGTGGTATTCGGGACGAAGGGGCCAGGGGATGGATCGGCCGCCCGCCAGAGCTACCCCAGACCAATAATCCGGATATCCGGGATCGGGCATGAGCACCGCATCTCCGTGATTGAGTACAGCCAGAGAAATTTCTTGCAAGCCCACTTTACTCCCAATCAGGATGGCCACCTCGCGGCGGGGGTCGACATCGACGCCGTGATGGGTATGATACCATTCGGCCACCGCCTCCTTGAGGGCGCTAAGGCCGCTAAAGGGAATATAGCGTTGTAGCACGGGATCCTGGGCGTGCTCCCTTAAGGAGTCGACGATGGGCTTGGGGGTGGGTTGGTCGGGATTTCCCTGGCCCAGGTTGATGACGTCGTGACCCTCAGCCCGGGCTTGGGCGGCCTTGTGAATCAGGCCGGAAAAGACTTGTTGGGGAAGGCGCGCCAGCCGGTTTGATGGCCGAAACCCCATGATGGCACCTCCTTGGTGATGGCTCTTGCGAAAGGCCGTACCGATGTTATCAACCGTTGCGACGCACCCGTCCCTATAGGTAAAGACCTCGGAGAAGCGCGGTACCTCTGTCCGTTTTGGATAGAGCCCTGACTTGGGACGGCGCGATGCCTGTAAACGGGCCAGGCCCAACACAGACTAGACGCCGGCCAGCGCCAACACAGCGACGACGAGGGTGATGCCGGCAATAACGAAGGTGGCGGTAGAGGTCCGCCAACGACTGGCAAACTTTAAAACCGTGCTAATGGCGAAGAAAGAGACGACGCTTGCCACGGCAACCATTAAAATTGTCGTCGTCACCCCAAGTTGAGTCACCGCCTGGGTGCCCCCATGGCCGATGATTAGGGGGACAATACCGGCACCCACCAGCGCCAGAACGTCGAGCATGAAAGATAGGCGAATGGCTTCTTTAGCCTCGAATCCCATCCACAGGAGTGGAGTAATGGTCATGCCGCTTCGGCTAATGCCGGGAAGGCCGGCTAGACCCTGCATAGCACCGGTTAGCACGGAGGCGCCAAATTTGGGAACGCGGTCGGTACTCTCTTGGGCTTGTCCCTGTTTTTCAACCATGCGCTCTTTGTTGCGCACGATGACGCCGGTAAACAGTAGCAAGATGCCAATGACGACCATGGCCGCCGATCCTCCGATGGCGCTAAAGGTGTGACGGACCAAAATATAAAGGGGGATGCCCGTGACTCCTGTGGCCAAGGTCGCGATCACGAGATAGCGAAGCAACTGGGCGTAATGATCAGAGCCAAAGGGGTGGGCCAAGGCCTTGAGTGTGAGTAGGGCTTCTTTGCGAAAGTAGTACAGGGCGGCAAAGAAGGAGCCAAAGTTGGCAATCAGCCCAAGACTGTAGGCGTTTTGCACCTTAATCCCGATGGCGGCGAAATAGATGGTAATCATGGTCTTACTGCTCACCGGTAGCCATTCCCAGATCCGTGT
>JAKAAL010000651.1 GCA_021802375.1 Bacillota bacterium
CCTGTTCCCGCACGCGTCAGGATATCACACAGTGGGAAGGGTATGGGGCGATGTATACCAACCCGAAAGTCGTGAATATGATCCGGGACCTCGTGGGATATAGCCCAGGCAAGCCGCTACACCAGTGCCGGTTGCGAGAGCCATCAGGTGAGGATGGGACGATCCTAAATCATGACGGCGTGCGGGAACAGGCGCAAACCCGATTGGAGGACAGTGCCCCTGGCATAGAAACACACCCCCTGCCGTCTACAGAACACCAATCAGAAAGGTTTGACCTTGTGGTAGAACTCCCCCCTTACGTGCGACAAGAATTGAGCACTCCCGACAAGATGATGTTGGATTACCAGCAGTACGCCACGATGTGCGACCGTGCGGACCTCTATGTGCCTTGCATTGAATATGGCCCTAAGGTTCTGAACCCGGGGGAACGCTCGGGTGTATCGTCTTCTACCGAATTCCAACTGTGAGAGCCTTTCCGCGACACAAAGGGAGCCCCTAAAAGGCCCTACTAATTCGGAACTGGATGGCCATTGACCAGGAAGCCGCCAAACGCTACGGATTGATGGCCACTGAAGCATGCAATGCGGGCTTGAGGAAAATCTTAGATTGACAATAAAAAGTAAATATGAAAGGATGTGGTCAAGAAATAAAAGAATCAAAAACAGGAGATGACAACCATGGAGCAACTTGCGATAGGTCTCGGCCTATGGGGATTGATGGGTCTGGCGATCGGAGGATGGCTCATGCGCCAGGCGGACATTTATTGGGTGGTGGGATTGCGCTATCAAACGCGAAAACATTGCCTGTATGGAGCAGGAATCACCGGTGTGATCGCGTTATATATGGCGGCTACTCCCAGTGTTCTGTGGATCGGGCATTCATTGCTGATATATGGATATAGCATGCCCACCCTCCCCCTGTGGTTATGGGAAGTGAGCACAGTATTAGGGTTGGGGACCTATGCTCTCATCGTGCGAATGGCGTATCTTAACTACAAAACATGGGTGTTAGTGGAGAAGAGAGGGCTACGATGAGCTATCAATATAACCCTTATCAAGGGCAATCGTCCAAGGGGCCGGGGATGGAAAAAAGTACATTACAACTTGCGATCATGATCCTTATCACGTGTCTTGCGGTTATAACCTCCGTATGGGTCTGGCATAAACCTTATGGGCCGATTACCGAACGACTCCAACAATGGTTGGGACCGTTATACGTCTATCACATGAGCAGTAGCACCGTCGTTCCTGCTGAAGGATTGGCGCTTACTGCGACAGGAGTCGCGATTATCGTGGGCGTGCCCTTATTGATGGTGGCGCAAAAGAAATCGCTTGTACCCATGTTCCTCGGGGCGTTGTTAGGTGCGGCGTTTAGCAATATGATTTACCTGGCCATTCTTGTCATCCCGATTTTGGGCAAGCTATAATCTGGGATGGGACAGAGTCAAAGAAGCCAAAAAAGCCCCCCGTGAATAGGGGGGTTATGAGCACGAGGGGTTAAGATTGTGACCACAATCGGCTAAAAGTGAGGACTCCGTAAAGCGATACGCCCAATGGTGGTGTAGCTTGCCAATTGATCGAAGCCAACCACTGTGTGGCAAAACGTGACTCCCGTGACCACATCTGCGATGACGAGGCTATCCATGCCCACAAAATCCATCCTCGAGCGCCGTCGGGCAATACCGCGACGTGCCAAACACGACCTTGTGCGTCAACCCATTGTCCCCCAGCACCAGTCCCACTGGGAGCCCACGGCGTCGCCCAAGAAGTCAGATGAATCGGCAGGGACCCGGCCCAACGCCGAAGCACCAAAGATGCCGTCACTCCGGCGGCATTGGGGACATGAGCAACCGCGCCAATCATTCCGGAAGGCAAAACCCAAGCGCGAAGGCCCGTCGGATGAAGCGCAGAAGGCGGACTTTGTGGCCATGCCGCTACCTGCCACGTCGAGGGAATCGGGAAGACAGCGTTCCATGTGGTCGCATCAGCAGGAACAGCTGAAAAAGATCCAGACAGGGGTGATAAGCCTGTTTGAGGTAACCAAATCCATTGGTGAAAAAATTGAGACCAAAATTGCGTGGGATTCCAACCGGATAGTGACGTGGGCCAATAGGCAATCACCAAGGTATCCCATGGATGGGCGTTGGAAGCATGGAACGCCGGAGAGACAACCCATGCGGCACTAATACGGTAATGATGGCCGACAGGAAGTTGTAAGGCGGTGGCCTCGTTAGACGTGGCAATCGTAACCGATTGCGACGCAGCCATCCACACCACCGGGCGACCGCCGCTTTCCATCCCATGCCATGCCGCACTAAACGTCCACGCTGGGGGTAAAATGCCAAACACTCGCCCAGGAGCGGCAGACCAAGGCAAATAGCGTTGGGGCCACGTCAAAATCCGAACGGCAACACCGTTCGAGCCTCTTAACAAAGCGCTATGACTTCCCGCCGGCAACCCCGACGCGGGCATCAATTGCACCTGCGTCCGGGGCGCCACTTGCATAAGAGCCCACCCTACCGAGACCCGATGTGCGGATTCGTTATAATATACGGCACCGCCGACACGAACAGTGTGAGCAGACGGCGGCGTGCCACAACCGGCAAGCCCCAGCGAAAGAGCGAGTGCACCGCCCACACCTTGAATAATCCGTGGTCGCATCGTACAATCCTCCTTTATCTTGATGGCACAGCGCGTGCTGTGCTCGAGGCGGGATCAGTCTAGCATCGGGATAGTGAGGCAACAAAATTTTACCGCCACAAACACCGCTAGGGGTAAAACGTGGTCCTGAAAAATGACAAATCCACAACGTGCTCGGTACCCGTGCGAAGAAACCTAAAAGAAGGGAGAAGGATCGTTTCCCAAAAGAGATCATTAGTGGCACCTCAGTTCCACCGTTAAGAATCCGACTCACAAAATTACGACAGCATCCCCGGCCCAGTCACAACTTCGGGGATATCATCTTCTTCGAGAGATGGGATAGGGCTCATAATGGGGTCCGGAACGGACGCCGGTACCGGCCAACCCGCCTCCGACCAAAAGCGTGAGGGAATGCTGCTGTCCGCATAGCCACTGACCCAAAGCGTGTCACGGGCCCGGGTCATCGCCACATACGCAATGCGCCGTTCTTCTTCCAACCCCGCTGCATCGTTCGCCGCTTCGGCATGAGGCAAAGCGGTCTCAATCCATTGGGGCAACCAAACCTGTGACCACTCCTTACCTTTGGCGGCGTGCACGGTCAGTATAGCCACGCGTCCCGTGGGATCCTCTTTGGTTCGACGGCGGTGGCGCAGAAGACGCACGGCTCGTTGCGCTTCTTTGAGGGATGCATAACCAGATAACGTGTCCACCACCAACTTAGCCTGAGCGCTATCCTCTTTGGGTGCCAAACACCCTAAATCAAACGTATCCATCGCAAGGGTGACCGCCGCATGCCATGGAGCACGCGCTGCATGAGCGGCATATTCGGGCCAACGTTTCAGGAGCTGATGTACAGCGTCAGTGCGCCACGTGTCGCCCTTGGCGTCATAGGCCGCCGCCCACTGGCCCAAGGCACCCCATGGGTCATCACGCATGAGGGCCTCTCCGATCCATTGATGGGGCAAAAAACGTTCGGGAAGAGTCCAAACTTGCCGCAAAACAGAAACATTGGCGGGATCTGATGCAGCTTCTACATAGGCCAGAACAGCCTGACCTAGCAGGGTTTCGAGCGGATGCGGTGTTTGATTCTTCGGGAGTGTCCAAAGGGGAATGTCCGCAGACAGTAACTC
>JAKAAL010000012.1 GCA_021802375.1 Bacillota bacterium
TCCGATCTACCTGGGTGCACCACCGAGATTACCTCCCCACCCATTGGGGTGCTTTGTGGCATCATCCCGATTTACTGCTGGGGGCCATCGGGCTGGGGCTGTTGACCGGGGGGTGGCTCGCCTATCACGCTGGGAAAGGCACTGCCGTCAGTTGGGGCGGTCCCCAAGCGGCCGGCAAAGGCCAGCATGGGACGGCCCACTGGCGCAATCCGGGGAGTTTAAGCCAGAGTGCTCAGCGGTGGCAGGCTCCCCTGACCAAACAGCGCCAGTTGCAAACCCGGCAGCAGATTCACCAGAATACCAAAAAAGGCCAGACGCCCCCGGCCGGGCTCTTGTTAGGCACCACGGCCCGGAACCATCCCCGGACGGCCTGGATTTTAGCCCGGGATGAACATGCCTTGGTCGTGGGCGCGACCGGGGTCGGGAAGTCTCGGCGAGTGATCATTCCCAGCATTGGCATTATCGGCACGGCGGGCACAGAAAGTTTGGTGATTGCGGACCCCAAAGGCGAGGTCTATGATCATACGGCCCAGTGGCTGGAAACGCGAGGCTACCGGGTGATCCGGCTGGATTTAATTCATCCCCAGCCGGGTTGGTCTCGGCAATTCAATCCGATTACCCCGGTGTGGCAGGCTTTGCATAGCGGTCCATCCCCGGATTATGCGCGGGCGACGCGGGGAGCCCGGCAGGTGGCGCATTTGATTACCTTTGGTGGGGAGGGCAACTTGGGATCCACCGATCCCTTGTGGATCAACGGCCAGATCTCGCTGATGACGGCGGTCATTTTGTGGGTGGCTGACGGCGCAGAAGATCCGGGCGACTGCCACTTGCACCAGGTGTACCGGGTCTTGGTGGCCAAAGGCAGTGAAAACGAGGGGAAAGGGTTGGATGCCTGTTTTACTGCGCTGCCGCTGGATCATCCAGCTCGGCACGCTTATGCCACCTACCAACTGGCCCAGGGGAAAACCCGGAGCAGTATTATTACCACCGCGGCCAGCAGCTTGCAGTTGTGGGGGGATCCGGACGTGGCCTGGCTGACGGCGGATCAGGACCATGATCTGGAGAGCATGGGACAGGAGCCCACGGCGGTGTTTCTGGTGGTTCCGTTTGAGGACACCAGCCGCTATATGATTGCCGGATTGTACGTGAATATGCTCTTCCGGGCGTTGACGGAGGTGGCCCGGCAGCACCAGGGCCGGTTGCCGACCCGGGTCAATTTTTTGCTGGATGAATTTGGCAACTTGCCCCCGTTTCCCGATTTTGACCAGTTTGTCACGGTGTCCCGGTCTCTGGGCATTCGCCTCGTTCTGGCTCTGCAGAACTTAGAACAACTGAAAAAGCATTATGCGCAGACAGAGCGGACGATTCGGGGGAACTTGCGCACCTGGCTGTATCTGCTCACGGCGGACCTCCAGAGTGCAAAAGAACTGTCGGAGATGATTGGCCGATATACGACGCACTCGGAGTCGTCGCAAATGCCCAAGGTCTCCCTGTTTAATGCCAGTGCGTCCCTCGGACACACCAGCCAGGGTCTCAGTTTAACAGGCCGGGAACTGGTGACGGCGGACGAACTCATGCGGTGGCCGCCTGACACGGTGTTAGTCTGGCAGGCGGGACATCCTCCGGCCAAGCTGCCGTTGCCGGACCTCAGCCAGTGGCGGATTTTCCCGGACTTGCAACAGCGCCAGCCGTTTACCGGATGGCCGGTGGCTCCGGCGTCTTCTGTCCCTGCAGGGAAGACAGAGACAGAGATCACCCGGAAAGGAGGTGACCCCATGGTCAGCGCATCAGGCCCGGCGAATCCGGACATTCCGGTGGATGCCTTAGGCGCGTTCGCGTCGTGTTTTGCTCAAGGTCAAGAAGCCTTGATTGATCCGGATGATACCCCGGAACGCTAAACCATGTAGACAGGAGGACGTACTATGAATGCCGAACAAGCGAAAGCTCTGGTGGACACCGGACTGCGACAGATGCTGGAAAACCCGGAACCATGGCGGCAATGGGCGCAGACCATGACTCGGTTCCATCACTATTCCCCCGGCAATGTGCTGTTGATTATGCAGCAGCGCCCTGACGCCTCCATGGTGGCCGGGTATCATGCTTGGAAAGACCTGGGCCGGCAGGTGCAAAAAGGCGAGCGCGGGATCGCCATCTTGGCTCCCATTGTGCGCAAGGTCCCGTCCCCCGAAGCGAGTACGCCGCCCCCTGCCGGTGCTCAAGCCCCCCCTCCGATGAAAGCCGTTGTGGGATTTAAAGTGGCGACGGTGTTTGACGTTGCGCAAACGCAAGGCAAGGACCTCCAGATCCCTCAACCCAAGCTCTTGGGCTCGGGGAATCTGGACAACGTCTTGCATCATGTCCTGACCACGGTGGTTCCGGTCCCGGTCCAATTTGCCCCCGCTGCCCAGTTAAACGGCGCAAACGGCGTGTGGAGTCCGGCTCAACAGACCATTACGCTGGCTCAGGACCGCAGTCCGGACCACCAACTGAAAACCTTGCTCCATGAATGGGCGCACAGTGTGGGCGTGCCGGATGTGGCGGCGGCACGGAATCGGCATACCGGCAGTGAGGAAATTGTTGCGGAAACGACCGCCTTTGTTTTAGCTGGCCGGTTGGGATTGGACACGTCCCAATATTCCCTCCCCTATGTGGGTCACTGGGCGCAAGGGGATCCGCAGAAAGTCTTAGCCTTGACCCAAGCGGTTAGCGGTCGGGTCCAGACCATGAGTACGGCCTTAGAACACGCGGCCCAAAAGGATCCCGTGTTAGCCCACACTTTGGAGATGCCCCCGGTTCAGAACACCCCGGCGGCGGAGGCGGACTATGAAGTCGGGTAACACGTTAGAAAAGGCGCGGTGACAAGGGTCCCCCGGATTTGTGGCCCCTTTTGGGGGCAGGGGTTCACAGCCTGGCTGATGTGGCGGTGCGGATTCCCATGGCGCATCGGAATCTGAGATATCATGTCTGAGTCTCCCTGTCTCGACGCTCTCCGTGAGGGTTCGGTGGGGGACCTTTTTTATGATAGGGAGCATGGCTCCCTCGACCACACAAAAAACTTCTAAGGAGGCTGTATCATGTTTGGACTGCTGCATCACACGTATTTAGCCGCCGGCACGACCAATATTGCTTCGACCAAAGCCGGTCAGGCGATTACCTCGCTGATTACCTCGACCGGAGGCTGGCTGGCCGGGCTGGGGATGCCGGCCGGCGGGCTGATGATTGGCTATCATGCCATCATGCGCAACCTGTCGGGCGGCGATGCCTCGGTGGATGCCCATCACCTGGCCGCCATGAAAAAGGTGGCGGTGGGGACGGCTCTGGTGGTGGGAGCCGGGGGCATCGCCCACTTCATGGGCGGATTGTTTTAAGGCATCGGTGCAGTGGGGCTCGAAGGGGGAGTCCTGCTGTTTCTCTGAAGAAAAGGAGGGGGTGCTATGGTCACGCCATGGCATTGTGGTGAGAAAGGCGGCGGAGCATGAACACGATTTTGTTAGGCGGTGTGGAATATGTGGTCAATGCCGTGGTTGGCTGGCTGGTGTGGCTGGTGGGAGCTATCGCCGATGGCATCACCCATTTGGCCTTGGTGCAGGCCCATATGCCCTGGGTCCAAAATGCCCGGGCGGATATGGAGGCATTGGCCTGGACCCTCTTAGGGTGTTACTTTGTATATCTGGTGTTCACCCGCTACATTATGTGGGGAGAGGGGACGCCGGATCCAGACGGCAGTGTGCTCATCAAGAGCCTGTTGCGGACGGCGCTGTATGTGGCCATCAGCGGCTTCATCCCTACCGTCATGTTTCAGTGGGGCATTAATTTGGCGGGGTTGTTGACCGGGGGATCGATGCTCCATGCCGCCCAAGCCTTCCACGGCCTGTGGGGCAACATTGTGGCTTTGCCCGGGGCCTTGGTCGGGCTGGCGCTGGGACTGCTGCTGGCGGTGTTTGTCGGCACTGGACTGCTGGTGGTGGTGTGTTTTCAGATGGTGATCCGGGCCGCGCAGCTGCCGTTTTACGTGATTGCGGCCCCTGTGGTGTCTTTGGGCCAGATGCAGGCCGGGGGCGGGGTTTGGAACGGCTGGTGGGCGAATTTAATCATATTATCGCTGTCCCAGGCCGTGCAGATGCTGTGCTTTGTGGGGCTCGTGGGCACGACGCAGTTGCTGACTACCCCGGCAGACACACACTGGATCTATGCCATGGCGCAGCACATGCCGGTGGCCGCGCCCGCTGCCATGGCTGTGAATGTCATTGTCACTGTCTTGAATGTGGTGTTTGCCTTATTCTTAATGATAGGCTGGCTGATCGTGGCCATCCAGGGACCCCATCTGTTGAAGCAGTGGAGTTATCGGACCGGGTTTGCAGGTGGTGTGATGCATGTTGGGGGATATATGGCACCGCGCATTGTCCAGACTAAACTGGGAGGTACACGAATCGGTGGCTATTTGGGATTATCCAAGTAGCGCCAGAGCTATTAGAAGCGGGAGTCGATGCCTGTGAAATATGTCTACTACGATGACACGGATCCATTACGCGAATTATGTCGTTGTCCTAAGTGCAGTATTCTCTGGACTCACTATGAGGCATCAAGTATTTCTGGGATTACCACTAAGCATGCGGAAGAATGGATTCGCAGGCGGTATGCAATGTATCAGTGTCCGGAGTGCGGAACATGGAGTCGCTTAAAAACGCAAGCCCGCACCTTTCGAGAAATCTTTACTCATTGGGATCGACGAGAGATATGTTCTCCTAAAGAGTCTCAACAGGAAGGAGACACTTAACATGGCGCGCTATTTTATTCCCAAGCCCATTACGCAGCAGTATGAACTCTTTCCCGGTTCCGGCTGGGGCCTCACCGAAGTCGGACTGGTGGCATCCGGTCTCGGAGCCGGGTTTGCGGGCGTGGTGCTGGGGTCTTACCTGGGCTGGCCGGTGCCCTGGCGGTTGGTGTTAGGCGGTGTGTTGGTGGCCCTCGGGGTCGGTTTGGCTTTGCCGGCCCCCGGTCAAGGCCCGCTCTATCACCGGCTGCAGGCGTGGTGGGATTATCGGCACCGGCCCCGGCTCTTGCTGTATGAGGAGGAGTCCTCACCCGACTCACTTCGTCGGTGAGGGCAGACTGGCCCCGACTCGCTGGAGTCGGGTTTTTTCTTTCCAGAGGGGGGTCTTCAGGCCCCTTCCTCTCAATCAGAAAGGAGCGACAAACGCATGAAATCTTGGCCGTTTTTTTTCCTGCAGGGAAAGAGCAAGACGAGACCCATACAAAACTGGTGGCCGGTGCACCGTCTCCAGGACGGGTGCCTGATCCGTCCGGATGGGGCGGTGGTGGCGGGCCTCAAAATTGCCCCATTCAACCTCAGTTTGAAATCGGAGCGGGAAACCCAAGGCATCATTAAGCAGTTTCAGGCCGCCCTCGCGGAGCTCACCATCCCCTGGCAACTGCTCTCGCTTTATCGCCCGGTGGATCTCGACACCTATTTGAACACCCTGGATCATCAGACTCAAGAGGTGCATGGCCGCCGCCGCCAAGTCCTCCGGGAATACGGGCAGTGGGTCCAGTCCCAGGGTGCTGGCGGTCAAGTGGAACGTCGGTACTATCTCTTGATGACCCGCCAAGGCCCGGATGCGGTGGCCGCACACCGGCAGACTTTGCGCAGTGTGATGGCGTCTTGGACCGGGATTCGGGGATTTCGGGCCACCGTGTTGGATGACGCCTTGTGGCGGGAACTGGTGTTTTGGGCCGATCATGTGGATGAGGCAGTCCATCTGGCCCCCTTGGCCCCGCGTCCCGCTCCGGGATTGTCCATGTCCCGGCAGAAGGAGGTGTCGCGGGCATGATCCGAAAAACTTCTGTGGTCCAGGCTCCGAGCCGGGACTGCACCCTCGTCCAGATGGCTCCCGCCGCCATCGCCTGGAGTTCCCAATCCGTGAGCGTGGACGGATCCTGGCGGCGCGTGTATACCCTCGCGGCCTTTCCGCCCATCGTGGAGGCCGGCTGGTTGACACACGTCGCCAATCTGCCGGGAGTGACGCTAAGCCTGCAGGCTCGGCCCCAGGAGGCCGGGACACTGATCACTGCCCTCAATCGCCGCATTGGGGGATTGAATGGGCAGCTGGCCACCGGCTCCAATGATCCGATTACGGCACAACGGCTGACCCAGGAACGGGACGATGCCCTGACGTTAATGCAACAAATGGATGCCGATCAACAGGAGGTCTTTCAATGCGGCGTGTTTCTCACCGTCTCGGCCCCGGATCCGGACACGGGCCTCAGACGGGCCAAACGGCTGGAAGGCCAGTTAGCGGCCCACGGAATGCGGGCACGGGTGTTGGCCTATCGCCAGGAAGACGGTCTGTTGGCTGCGGGACCCTGGGGCTTGTGGCCGAACACCCTGCCGTCCAACCATCTCTGGCCGGCTTCCACCGTGGCGGCCGCGTGGCCTTTTGGGGGAGGCGGAATTCATCATGGATCCGGCATGGTGCTGGGCCATGATGCCGTCGGCGGCTTGGTGATGATTAATTGTTGGGATCCGCCGGCAGAATCTGGCATTACCAACAAAAATTTCGTGATTCTGGCTCCTCCGGGCGCAGGCAAGTCCCATGCGGTCAAAGTGATCGGACTGCGGGAATGGGGTTTAGGCGCGAAACTGTTTGTCATCGACCCGGAAGGGGAGTATGAGCCCTTGGCCCGGGCTGTGGGCGGTACGGTGATTAACGCCGCCGGATCTCACACCCGGATTAATCCGCTGCAGGCTCCCTTCCCCCGGGTGTTGGCGTTCTTTGCGACGTATCTGCCTCATCTGACCCCTTTGCAGCAAGCCCGGTTAGACTCCGCCGTAGAAGCTGTGTACCGGGCCAAACACATTGCCTGGGACGCCCCGGCCGACCTTCTGGCGTCCATCAATGCGGACGCCTGGCCGCATGTGGGCGATGTCTACCAGTATTGCCGACACCAGACCGGGGAGGACTGGGATGTGCTGAGTGCGTTGTTGCGGACAACCGGAGACGGCGTGTTGGCCGATTTATGGAGTGGTCCCAGCACGGTGCCGACCCCGCAAGACGCGGATTGCGTGGTGGTGGATATCCACGATCTGCAAGATATGCCGGACCCCATCAAGCGGGCCCAGTACGTCAATGTCCTGGGATGGCTGACGGACGCGGTATTGAAAACCCGCCGGGATGAGAAAAAGATTCTGGTGGTCGATGAAGCGTGGATGCTGATTGACCCCCAGGCGCCCCAAGCCTTGCATTTCATGAAGAGTGTGTCGAAACGGATCCGCAAATATGGCGGCAGTTTCATGGTGGTCACGCAGAACGTGGCGGATTTCCTGGCTCCGGCTGTCGCCGGGGAGGGGGAACAAGTGCTCACCAATGCAGCGTATACGCTGTTGCTCAGACAAGGTGGCAAAGATTTGCACGCGCTGACGACCTTATTCGACCTCTCGGAGGCCGAGCAAGACAAATTGACCAATGCCCGGGTCGGCGAAGGCCTGTTGATTGCCGGCAATGACCGGGCCTGGGTGACGGTGGACACCGCACCGCATGAATCGGCCCTGTTGTATGGATCCTAAAGGGCAAGATTCTCCCGCGTTCCCCCCTCCGGCCCCGGGCCGGGGGGATTTTTTATGGGGGCAGATCCCCCAGAAAGGAGACATCCATTCAATGCCCCATCCACCGTCAGATCTCTCCGAGAAATTGATCGTCGCGATCCGGCAGAAGTATGGACAGGACACCGCAGGACGCGAACAACTGGGGCCTTTGTTGGACACGTTAGCCATTTTACGGGACACCGCTGGGGCTCTCACACTCCAACTCACCCGGCAACTCGCCGCGCATCCCGTGTTAACCCAGGGCAGTGAATACTTGACGGTCGAGGATCGCATTCAGCATACCATGGCCAATCGCCGGGCGATTCACAGCATGCTGAAAGAGAACCGGCCGGTGTCTGCCCCGGAGGTCTTTATTATGGCCGGCGCCCAAGTCGCTTTGGGAGGATCGGCCCAAGACTTGGGCGCCGGCGTGGTAGACAGTGTGCAGACGCCGGGATTGCGGGAACAGGTCTTTCGGGATCGCCTGGAGCATCCCGAACACTCCCCCACTCTGGCGGCACAATCCCCGGCTGACGCGATGGAATACGAGCTGGGCCAAGACTAATGTCCCCTGCGGGGGAGAGAAAGGAGGTCTCCATTCTATATGGACGAATCGGTACAGCAGCATCCAGATTGGATCCGGATGGCGGGCACCGGTCGCCTGGGCCAGTGGCTGGTGGCGGCCGGGTGTGCCCCGGTGGTTGGGCTGGGCTTGATCGGTCTGCTGGTCGCCTTGGGGGCTTTGAGTGTCTTGGCCGGCCACTTCCAAGGGGGCGGCACGTCCCCTGGGGTTTCATCCCGGTCTTTAGATCCGACCCATACCGCCATTGGTCATCCCAATCAAATGATTAAGCCCTGGATCAGCGATATTCACACGGCATCTCAGGCTACGGGAGTGCCAGCCGATTGGATTGCGGCAGAAATGATCCATGAGTCTGGAGGCCAGGCGGGAGCCGGGAACCTGGCCGGAGCCTATGGGCTGATGCAACTCGAACCCGGCATCCTGGGAGCCACCACGGCGGATCGAATGAATCCGGCTGCCAACGTGCTCTATGGAGCAAAACTTTTGGCATCGAACTATAGCCTCTATCACAGTTGGCGACTCGCTAGTGCCGCCTATTACGGCGGTGCGGGGACGGTGAACGCCGCGTTAGCCCGTCACGGCCTCCAGGTTCCGGTGTCTTGGGCCCAAGCTCAAGGAGCCTTGAATGTGATCCCCTATGCCCAATACGGGAACACGTTAACGTTGGCCCAATATGCCGCCGCCATCTATGCGATTGATTGGCAACTCGGAGGGAAGGGATAACATGAAGATCAGCACAGTGGTTATGGGTGGGGGCATCATGATGGCCGGGATTGCCGTCATAATGGCTACACATCATCAGCCCCGCGTCACAACCACAGCGACTCCGCATGGGGCGGTCCACCATAAACCCCATACTCTGGTGAAAAAGAGCACCGCGACAGAGCCGAGAATCACAACGAAGCCCGCGACGACACCCACAGTAGCATCCATCGCCCCCTCATCCGCTTCCCGCATTGTGGTGCCGGCGATTCTCAACCAGTCCGGCACCCCGCTCTGGCAGGTGAAGGATCCGCAAAACCCGGCGATTGACTGGGCCTTTGCCCCGATGGGAGTGCCAGAAACCATCCACAATGCTGGCTTAACCTATCCGTCCGATGTCCTCTGGTTTGGGGAGAGGACTGCCCACCACAAAACGTGGACCTGGACGCCCATTGCGCTGCCGGGGAAGATACCCACCACCTTACCGACCCCGGTGTACGATACCCTCGCTTGGGCCTATGACTTGCATGCAGGGGAACCGGGACCGCATCTCATCTCAGGGACGACCGGCAATTGGAACACGCTCACGGGGAAGATGAGTGAGCCGGAAGGCTGGCAAGCGACGGCATACACGACCCCCACCGGGGTCTACACCGTGTCTATTACTCCGTGGATGGCGAGTACGGATCTCCCGCACGTGTACTTTGGACTGCCGACTCGCTGGACGGCTCACAACGCCACCACCGGCCACGGGGCCCTGAGCCTGATTCTGCATGCTCTGGGTCCGCTGAGCACGATTACCCAACCCTTCACACCCTGAGACTCCCCGGAGCGCCCGGATCCCTTGGCGGATCCGGGTGTCCTGGCGATTGTCAGGCGTCAGGACTATCAAACTTTGTTTGGAACCCGAGGAGATTCTGTGATCCCTGCCCCGCTTACCGTGAGCGGGGCGTTTTTGTGGGGTTGGCGCTTTGCCGAAGTCAAGAACTCGAAGAGGAGGAGGGAACAACCATGGACACCCCCGCGCAATTAGGCCTGAGCGGATGGCATGGCCTGACATGGCATCCGGTGACGGTGATTGGGGAAACCCCGACAAAATACCGGATCCGCTTGGAAGAGGCGGTGCGGTTGCCAGGCGGACGCGAGAAAGCGGCCCAGGAGGTGGTCTTAGTGCCCAAACAGGCGGTGCGGTTTTCTCGCCCTGTCGACACCCCAAAGACACCCGAGACGTCTCCGAGCTCGGCATTTCCCCGAGATTGGCAGGCTTTACGGGAAGCTGTGTCCGTGGAAACGTTGGCCCGTGCCCGGTACGGGGAACCGGATCCCCGGAAATCCACTCGCACGACGCTGCAATGGAACACCGACCAGGGCCGATTGATTGTCGGCCGTCATGATAGCCCCCGAGCCCATGTCTGGAAGTTCATGGGCTCCGGCCTCCATGGCCGGGGCGCTCTGGATTGGCTCACACGGGTCGAGGGGATCCCTTTACACGAGGCCGTGGACCGGCTCAGTCAGGACAGTTTTCGCATACAACCGGATCGCGTGTTAGAAAAAACCTCGCGGCCGGGGACGGTTCCCCAGTATGTGCCCCACCCCGATCAGCCCACACTCTGGCCCAAAGTCCGGCATTATTTAATCACCGTGCGCAAGCTGCCGGCGGATCTCGTTGATCACTGGCACGCTCAGGATCGTGTACGGGCTATCACGCCATCCCCGCGCACAACCGTCCCGTATGCGGTTTTCCCGCTGTTATCCCCTGCAGGGAAAGAAATCGGAGCCATCTTGCGCTGTGCCGGAACCCCCGATCAACAACATCAACAGGAAGCGCAGGGGTATTGCCGGAAACGCAATCAAGGGGGATCGCAGCCGACCCACGGGTTCTGGCAGTCCCATGAGGCTTCCCAGACCCGAACGCTCGTCTTGGTGGAGGCCCCGATTGATGCGATGGCGCTGTATGCCGCGCTGCGGGTGGATCACCGCGACCCTGGTGATTTCGTCATTCGAGCCGGTGCCGGGGAGGCCTTGAATCCGGTGCATTGGACAGGCGATTGGGAGCACATTGTGACGGCTTTTGACCGGGATGCCGCCGGGGAGCGGTTTCATCAAACAGTGCAACAGGCCAATCTGGATCGGGATGTGAGACGGCTGACACCCCCAGTGGGTCATAAAGACTGGGCAGAGGCTTGGGCCAAGGTACTCGAGAGACATCCACGGGACCGGGACGCAGATTCTCCCGCTCACCGGGGAACCCGGATCCGTTCTCGTGGCGCAGATATCGAATATGAACCGGGGGACTAACAGAAAGGAGATAGGCCCGATGATTTCCACGACAGTGGATCACAAACGCCATATTCCGAATCCTGTGGAGGGCATTTTGCAAGCTTGCACATCCACCGGATTTGTCGTAGCCGGACCGCATTATCCGCAGTGGTTTGCCTATCGGGATCTCGCAAGGAATCAGGTCCAAATTGCCGGGCAATGACGGGACGCGGTGGTTCGAGCCTTACAAGAGCGCGCAACGATTATTACCGGCTTATCGCGGTTTTCGCGCATCCAGACCGCTACATTCTAACCTCTCTATTCTTTATCAAATCTTTCTGTCAGGCCACGTGCTTCTCACGTGGCCTTTTCTTGTCTCTATCACCCTAAGATTTCCGGCCAAACATCCGTTGCCACCAGGCTTTTCTCTGGGTAGCTTGTTTCTCTTCGGTCATGAGTCGCAGAGTTTGGGTCAACTGACGGTCGCGCTCTTCCAAGCATTTGTCGATATACTCCCGCAACTGGGCGTTTTCTGTTCGCGTCGCGGTCAATTTCTCTCTTAAGCGTGTTTCTGTCTCTCTGAGTTCTTGCACGAAGCGTTCTTGCATCTGGGTCATGTGTGTTTGCAATGCTGTGGGCTGGTACGTTCAGTGCGCTGTTCATTTTCATGCAAGAAGAAGGCCACGTGTTAGGTAAGTACGTGGCCTTCTAGTTGTAGAGCTGAATCAGTTAGCGACCATAGGGTTTCGTCGGACAAATTATGTGTCATTATTCAGATCGCGTCGGATCTCTCTATTGCCCACACGTCACATCGCATGCGCGATTTGAGGAGCCATGATTGAGGTCACTCGGATATGTCCCGAGCCCGTGGTCGCGCTCCCTGGTGCGGTGGTGGTGTATACACCGTCCAATCCTGATCCTGTTATTCTCAACATTCGCAATTTCGAGGACATGCCTTTTGGGTTAACCACCAATGGCTAATTGTATTTGCAGAACTCCATAAAGAACAGCGGACATTTGCGTTCGGACCAATCGGGCACCGCCATCTCATGCGAGAGCACTTCCGGCACTTTTCACATCTTTTGGGCACTGCCCGCTTGCCATAAAAATCTTTAAGATTAAGCAGGATTTTTCCCCGTTCTCCCGAATATCTCTTTGTGGTGGAATCATAGCGGCTCTGTATGTCTGTGGCGGTAGAGGAGCGGTGGAGGCGGCGGAACGGTGTGGAGGAGTGGAAGTGTAGTGGCGACAGAATGGTTTACTATCACGGATATCGCGCAAACAGCCAATATGTCGGAGACAACGGCTCGGCGCTACGCCAGTCTTTTTGCGGCGTTCTTGCCCAGTCGTACGATTGGCCGCACCAAAAAATATGCACCGGAAACTGCCGGACTTCTGATGCGAGTTGCCGCGCTGTACCAAGAGGGACTCAGTACTCCCGAGGTGTTGGAATGGTTGCAACGAGAATTTCCTCAGACCGTCGAGGTTGAGGAGGAGAATCCGCTATCCCACCTTCCTTCCATCACCACACCACCATCGCTGGTACTCGCGTTGTTGGCAGCTCAAAACACTACTCTGACACACATTGCGGAAACCTTGGACAAGTTGGCCGCCCAGAGCGAGGAGATTTCTGCTATGCGCGCCGAACTCGATGCTCTGCGCCAGCAACACGAAGCGGAAAAGCAGCACCGAGAAGACCGTGATCAACAAATCGTGGCCGCAATGCGCCGGATGCTATCCGAACCCCAACCGCTCAAGCGATCATGGTGGCCCTTTGGGCGCCGCCGCACCCCTCCCGAATAATCCTTCTGGATGTGCTACTCGCGTTTTATGCTTTCGAATGGACTTAAATGTGATCATCTCACAGCTCTCATTGGCTATAAGATCTGCCACCCAGCCAGATAACTTAGCCTATAGAGAAGGGGAGATGGTGCACATTGGGACCGATCCGATGCAAGCGCGGAAAAACTCTTTTGGTTTCATTGCAACAGTTTGAAAGTACGAAAAAAAAACTTCTGGTTATCGCCCATTTCAGTATTGACTGAATACCGTGATAGTTGCTATCATCGCATCATGAAATCCATTACATCATCAAACATTGCAGAAGTTGCTAGATTGTCCGGCGTGTCCGTCGCCACAGTAAGTCGGGTTTTAAACAGTAATCAGCACGTCAGTCCAGAAACACGAAAAAAGGTGCTTGAATCGATTGATAAACTGAATTACGTGCCAAATCAATTGGCGGCCAAGATGAGAAAACAACGCTCGGGATTTGTTGTAGTGGTTGTCCCTGACATCGGTAATCCCTTCTTTTCCCGGATTATCACTGCCATTGAGGAAACCGCAAAAGATTTCGATTACACGGTCTTTGTGTCTGATACCCAAAACTCAGTCGAAAAAGAACGGATGATCATGAAGTATTTACGCCAACGTGAAATTGATGGAGCGATTTTCCTCACGGCTCGAACGGAGGCATCGGCTTTTACGGAGATCAGCCATAATATGCCGCTTGTCTTAGCTTGTGAAACATTACCGGGCCTTCCTTTACCTCAGGTGGCTATTGATAACTTTCGGGCGGGTTATGATGCAACGACATATTTGCTGGGGTTGGGGCATCGGAAGATTGTGCACATCAAAGGATTTGAGGGAATGAAATTGTCGCATGATCGCGCCCGGGGGTATGAAATGGCCATGGAATCAAGCGGCATACAGCCACACATGGTGAAGGGAGATTTTACTGGGAGCAGTGGTCGCGCAGCGGCGAGAGAGATCATTGAACGTTTTCCCGACGCGACGGCCGTCTTTGCGGCTAGCGACGAGATGGCCATGGGGGCTATTTCGGAGTTTTATCGCTTGGGACGACGGGTTCCGCAGGATATGTCAGTACTAGGATTTGACGACATAAGTTTAGGCGAGCTATTTATCCCATCTCTAAGCACGGTTCGCCAGCCCCAGAGCGACATTGGTACCATGGCGGCAACCCTATTGATGCAACACTTTCGCGGAGAGCTTCCAAAGCCGGAAATTACGACGTTGTCCCATGCGGTTATCCATCGAGAAAGCACCGGTCCAGTGTGACCCGAAAGGGAGGCGTACGAGATGAAGTTGGGCATATTTACGGTATTATACGCGGATTTGGATCCATTCGAACTGATTGACAAGGTTCAGGAATGGGCCATCGATGCCATCGAAATTGGGGTTGCGAATTATTCAAAAACGTCACATCTCAGCGCTTTGGCGACAGAACGACGTTTGGAGCAATTTCTAGATGTTCTGGGGAGATCAGGGGTGTCTATCAGCGCTCTAAGTTGCCAAGGTAATCCATTACATCCAAACGCGACAATCGCCGACTCCCATCACCAGGGATGGCGCCTGACCCTCGAGTGGGCTCAGCGCCTAGGTATCAAAACGGTAAATGTGTTCTCGGGATGTCCGGGAACTCCTGCTGGTGGTAACTACCCGAATTGGGTTACCACAGCGTGGCCAACTGAATATCAGGAACTTCTCGATTGGCAGTGGGAACACCGTGTGATTCCCTATTGGACGACAGAGGCGGAGATTGCCTCAACGTTCGGCGTGACGCAAATTGCTTTTGAAATGCATCCGGGGTTTGTAGTCTACAACCCCTACACATTGCTTAAACTCCGATCGCGGGTTGGTCACGTAATCGGAGCAAATTTGGACCCAAGTCATTTGTTCTGGCAAGGAATCGATCTGTGTGCGGCTATCCGGGTGTTGTGCGAGGAGGGTGCCTTGTATCATGTTCACGCTAAGGATGTGGCGTTGGATTCCCGCAATGTCGCTGTGAACGGGGTAATCGATAGTCGGCCCTACCAGTCTTTGAAGGACCGAGCGTGGAACTTTTGCACGGTAGGGTATGGACATTCTGCTTTGGTGTGGTCTCAGATCATTCACGAACTTCGAAAGGGCGGCTACGACGGCGTTTTAAGCATTGAACACGAAGATGCACTAGCGTCGAGAACCGAGGGACTGCAACATGCAATGAGTTTTCTCCGGCCACTCATGTGGAGTGAACCAAAGCCAGAAATGTGGTGGTCGTAATGGCGACGAAAGAGCTCAACGTCTCCATCCTTGGAATGGGATTCATGGGTCAAGCTCATCTGCTAGCATGGCGCCAGGTGCCATCGGTGTCGATTCAATTGATCGTTGATCATACGGCGGAAGCCGCACGCACTAAGGCCGAGTTTTGGAATGTCCCACGGTGGACAGATGACTGGCAACAAGCAGTCTGTGATCCGTCTATCGACATCATCGATAATTGCTTGCCCAATGCGCTGCATCTTGCGGTACTGCAAGCGTGTTGGGCACGTGGGGTTCCCCTTTACACCGAAAAACCTTTGGTCGGCTCGTTCCAAGACTTAGCCGTAGTCAGAGATCAGGTTCCACAGGGGGAAGTGGGGGTCAATTTTAACTACCGATTTTTTCCTCAGGTACAGAACCTCCGACATATGATTCAGGATGGCAATATGGGTTCCGTCGAGGTCATCAGCGGTAGTTTCCTACAAGACTGGAGAGCGGGGCATGGAGCTACAACGTGGCGCGACGGTTCGGCATCGAGTGTGGATGTTCTTCTCGACATCGGTGTTCATTGGATCGATCTCGCTGAGCACTTGACTAACGATCGGATTACAAATGTTTTCGCCATGCCACTTCAAGGAGATGGTTTGACGGTGAGTTTTGAAACCATGTCGGGAGCTTCTGGGTTTTTCGCAATCTCACAACGTCACCATGGACACAAGAACGATTTGGACGTTGAGGTCGTCGGTAGACACATGTCAGCGCGATGGAGGCAACAGGAACCAGACTTACTATGGCTCGGTTCGTCTGGGGAGAAAAATGTGGTGTTAAGTCGCGAAACGACCTTGGATCTGCGACTCCCTATGTCGTCTCCATACCCAACGGGTCACATCATGGGATGGCCAATGGCTTTGAAATTAGCCTTGGAACAGTTTGTGGACGGTGTGAAAAAAGGACGGATTGTGAGCCCCACCGCCACGCTTGACGAGGGGATACACAACATGCTGGTGTGCCAAGCGATTGCCGAGAGTGTCACAAGAAAAGAGAGCGTTCCAGTAGAAAATTCCCGGAAGATTTTGAAAGGAGAGCGATGAAATGGTAAGAAGAAAGGTGTATGCCGTAGGTACCGCATTGGCTATGGCTGGGAGTATCGCGGGATGTGGCAGTGCTTCGCAGACATCATCCATTAATACCACGAAGCCGACGCAAATCAATATGCTCTACGCCAACTCGCAGGCGGATTCACAGGCCTTGATTGCGGTCTTGCCTCAGTTCGAGAAGAAATACGGTATTAAGGTGAACTTAACGACCATGCCCTATAATAGCCTCGAACAGAAAGTGTTCTCCGAGTTTGCCGCACATAATTCCTATTATAATGTTATGATTTCCGATACTCCTTGGGCACCCACACTAGCAAAACAGTTCCAGCCGCTTCTACCCTATATTCTAAACCCTAAGATGACCAATCCCAAAACGTTTGACATTGGCGACTTTATTCCTAAAGTGTTTCTCGACACCTCGGTCTATAATCTTAACAACCCGTCGGAGGAGCCGCCGCCGGAAAAAATCATCAGTGCTCAGGCTATCCAAAAAGCAGGATTCAACGTGATAGGCCTGCCCTTGCAAGCAAACGTGGTGACCTATGAATATCGGACATCACTGTTCGATAACCCAGCCAATCAAAAGGCGTTTTACAAAGAATTTGGATTCAAACTGCAAGCTCCGAAAACATGGACTCAATGGGAAGATATTGCCCGGTTCTTTACGCGCCCACAAAGCCATTTGTGGGGGACGACATTGATGCCCGCAGTGCAGGCGGGAGGTTTGGCCGACTTTAAGAACTTCATTACGGGATGGGGTGGTCATCTGTTCAATGGATTTCCACCGCCAAAGGAAAACTCGAACAGCCCGACCTGGAAGCCTACATTGTATAGTCCACAAAATGTAGCTGCGATGA
>JAKAAL010000652.1 GCA_021802375.1 Bacillota bacterium
GACGGACGGAATCTATACATCGGAGGACACCGAGTTGGTGGATCCCGGGAATCTCCGATATCGACGTGGCTGGCGGTGGGTTTTGCACGGTAATCGCGAGAAGTGGTGGCTGGAGATTGTGGATGATCGACCACCAATGTCGGGGCGCCCCTATTATCTCGACCCTGTAGGAGACCCGGAATTCTTTGCGCTGGCGATCGGGCATGGTTGGGGTGTTGAGTCGACTGTCGTCCCGAACTACGCCATCACGCTGATTACACATATGGACGAAAAGCTCGTGGGACAGTCATCTGCGATGCGTGCTTATGACCATGGAACTACGACCGACGACCCTCCGTGGGTTCACACGCACTACCATACGACTTAGTCGAGTCTCGTTTCTCGGCCGCCTCAAACACTGAGGTGGCCGATCCTCTTTATCTAAGAGTCAGACGACAACTTTTCGGAAATATGTCGCGCGTGCGTCTTCACCGTGCTGTACGATACTTGCAATTCACGGGATATGGGGTTTGTGTAGATAGAATGATGGTGAGCGTCAAATAGCCCCCACCGAGCGGTTGGGGGCCCGGTAGAAGGAAGGATAGGGTCAGACTCCGCCCATGGGGCCATTTATCGTGGCCACGCATTAATCCGCACGGCCGATCCACGGCGAGAGGCGGTGGGGATCCCCGATGAGCGGGAGAAAACAACGGGCGCGCGGCCATTTTCTTAGTCACCCACCCGAGGTTCCCCGAAAACCAAACCCTCCCCCGACCTTATCCGACTACGTGCTACCAACCACTCCCGCCGGTTCCGGACGAGGTAGCGCCGGCCATGGCCAAACTGGTTGTCGCCACATACCAGATGCCTTGCACACCTTGACCATTGCTGTCACCTGCACCCGGATCGCCTCGGTAGGTATAGAGCCGATGACCCTGGTATTCCAATTGCCCGTTAACCACCGAAAACTTTCCCGGAGCCCCGGCAATATGGGCTGGGGCTGTCTTCGCTTTGACCGTTGGCCATAACGCTTGGCACACCGTGCCACAGAACTGCTGGGTCGAGGTATCTTTGGTGTTATAGTACAGCGTATCGCCTCGACTATTTTCCAAGACCGTGTGTTTTTGGCCGGCCACGGAAATGGTAGCCACCTTCACCTGTGGCGCCTTAGCCGTGGGGCCAGGAGCGGCGGCCGACGAGGCCCCGCAACCGGCCAACACGATAGGAATAGCAAACCCCATCAATAAAGCCCACGGATACCGCATGACATTCCCTCCCTTTACTCGCAGTATGACATCCGAGATTTGATTATTCAATCTATTTTTTGGCGGATGTGGGTTCGAATTGTCCTTATAAAACAAGGAATACGCGAGGTCTTTATCGAATTAACGAGTCGATTTTGTACTACCCCAAATATGACGACCGAGGAGTGTGATCCGATGACACGATCCCGACAAGCGGGTGTTGCCTTAGCCAGCCTAGCTCTAATGGGGACCGTAGCCGGCTGCGGCGCGTCCCCATCCACCACACCGTCGGCCAAAGGAAATCAGGGCGGCACGGTTGTGGTGGCAGAGGCGCCCCTTAGTGCCCCCAACTGGTTCTTCCCCATCATTGCGTCGTCGGCATCCAGTAACACAAATATCCAGACCGACTCGATTATGTACAAGATGCTGTTGCACATCACCAACAAGGATACCGTCGATTACTCGCGCTCACTGGCGTCCGGTATCACGGCGAGCTCAAACGGTCGTGTGTACACCATTACCCTCAACCCCAAGTACCATTGGTCTAACGGCACGCCGGTCACCGCCAGCGACTTCGTCTTCACCTGGAACCTATTCAAGGCCGCGTCTTCGGGCGCGAAGGGGCTACCCTGGAGCTACGCCTGGTCAGGTATTGGCGGCCTTCCCCAGGACTGGGGTCAGGCCGTCGCTGTCAATGCGCACACGGTGAAGGTTACGCTCACCCGGTCCGTTAGCCCCACGTGGTTTATCCTGAATGGTCTGGGGCAGATTAGCCCCGTCCCGAAAGCGGTCTGGGACAAATACCCGCACAACGTGGACCAGGAGTTAAGCTTTATCCAGTCCGTGGCGAATTCCCCCACGGCACCGGAATATCGCGTGGTAGACGGCCCCTTTAAGATCCAATCGGCGACCGCCAACCAAGAATGGGTGTTTGCTCCCAACACCGCCTACGACGGGCACCGAGCCCGTATTGCCAAGCTCATTTTCCAATACGAGACATCGACCACCTCAGAGTTTACCGGTCTTAAGAATGGGACGGTGTCGGTCGGATACTTAGACTCCCAACTGTGGAATTCCAGGAACCAGCTCACAAATGACCGTATGTCCATGCCGTATGTGCTGGGATTTGACTACCTTGCACCTAACTTAAGCCCCAGCGCTCCCGGGGGTGTGGGCAAAGCCTTTCAAAAGCTATATGTCCGGCAAGCGCTCGAAATGGGCATTAACCAGGCCGGCATCATCAAAACACTCTTTCACGGGTATGGCGTGGTGGGTACGAGCCCGGTGGCAAGCCTGCCCAAGACCGCCTTTACCGACCCCGCACTGGCCCATGCGCTATACCCGTTCAACCCATCGCGGGGCAAGAAACTGTTATTAGCCCACGGATGGCAACTGAACAATGGGGTCATGACCAAAAACGGCATCGCGTTAAAGTTTACGCTGCTCTATATGGCGGGCGTTCCCACGTGGACCAACCTGGTCGAACTCTTAAAGAGCGCGTGGGCCCAAGAGGGCATCCAGGTCAATCTGAAACCCGAGCCTTTTTCCAATGTCATCGGTACCGCCAGTCAATCCGACCCCACGCAGTGGCAGATGGCCTTTTGGGGCGGGGGCTGGACTTACGAACCGGATTACTTTCCGTCCGGGGATGGGCTTCTCAACACCGGTGGCGGCACCAATACCGGCGGCTATGCCAGCGCCACCATGGATCAACTGATTAACGCCACGACCAACCTCACCGGTACCGCACACCAGGTCCAACAGCGGATGTTTGCCTATGAGGCCTATGCGGCCAAGCAACTCCCGGTGCTCTACCTGCCCTGGAATCCGTCAAGCTATGTGGGAACCGGGCTTTTCCCGGAACACGCCCAGAATGTCCACGGCACGGTTAAAACGTTCAACCAGGTCACCGACCTGTATTACCCGAACTGGTGGACGGTGAGCCCCTAATCAAGCGGCGGCGTCGCATACCGGCGCCGCTTTTATATCGTATCGCGTGTATCCCCCTCCCCACCGCAAACATTCCCAACCAGCGGCCCATCCTCCATCCCTCAATGAATAGCCGGCTTCAATCTCCCTACGGTTCCTCATTAGGCACCACCCGCTGGCGACATGCCACCGTCTCATGATCGCTCCACCCCACCCGCACCAGACAGTAGTCAACCGTTTCCCCACACCAATCAGCGGCGTGCTCACGTGTCAGTTCTGGCGCCCGCCCTAGGCCATCGGCTGTCGATAACAAGCGTCCGTCTACCACCCCCACCCGGGAATATGGGCTTTAGCAGGAATTTGCCAGTCAAAAGCGAATTGTTTGTGAAGAATTTCGGAGAAAGGACGCGGATCTTTTGAGAAAAACCCTTCCAATATTCGCCTCGACTGCCCTATTGGCGGCATTCTTGACCGCCTGCGGCCAGTCCGGGTCCCAGGCTAAAAGCCCAGCCGATACGGCAGGCACGGCGGTGATCGCCCTGCCCCCCCAGACATCGCCCAACTGGTGGTTTCCCGTCATCTCGAGCGAGGATTACGGCGATAGCAATTTTCAAA
>JAKAAL010000653.1 GCA_021802375.1 Bacillota bacterium
CCGTGTTTCATCGCGATTCCGATAAAAGCCATTCCTTCCAGTTAACATCGCTCGGACCGATGGCACGACTTCTTCCTTCAGGACCCCTGGTCCCAATTGGTGCCGTTGTCGCGACGGATCGCCGCAAGATCACAATTTTAAGGTGGACCCAAAACATCCCCGCGGAAGCCACCCCCGAGCAAACGAATCCTATGAGGACTGCGGGCCCCATGAGAGGCCAAAAAAGCCGAAAGAGATTACGGTAGGTTTTTTAACCAGGCGCACTGCATCATCGCTACCGTAAACCAACACAGGGGGAGAGTTTATAGGGCCAATGATCAACGTGTGGAGCCGAGAATCCCACGATGTCGCTAAAGATATCGCATGGGTGTGTTCGGCCAGCCAGATGCTATACTACTTGCTAAGCAGAGGTGGGCCCCATGGCGCTCGAACAAGAAGAAATTCAACGCCTTTTCGAAACGATTCCCCCCGGAACGTTTGCCCATACTTGACCGTATCGTCGGACGGCTCGCAAGTGAGGACGGTGAGCGTGAACTTATTTGGGATGCCGATGAAGTCGCCGTGATCCGCGACATTGTTGCCCACAAAAATCGTGAGCGGTTTTTTGACGCCGACGAGGCCGATCGATACCTCCGACATTTATCCGACCACGACGTTCGGCGCAGGGCCTCTTCTCCGGCTGCCATATCCCGGAACCTCCGGTTGGTACCGCGTAAACCAGTACCCTAGCTACCGCTACGGTATAGCGGGCAGCTCGCTTGGATTCTACCCCAATTCTCCTGAAGCGGCAGGATCCAAAAGTATATGGGCGAGTATCAATGACGCTAAGTTCGTTGTTACGAGAGCCTGACCTGGCTTCAGGCCGTTATCCTACGGAACCGTCGCTATTCTAGTGATACCGCGACGTTCTTCACCTGCGTATAGTGATAAAGGGCTTCTAGACCCTTTTCCCGTCCATAACCGCTATGCCCATAGCCTCCAAAAGGCATCTCTACCCCTCCACCGGCTCCATAGCTGTTAATAAAGATTTGACCCGCATGAACGCGATGGGCCATACGATGGGCTTGTGCTACATCGGCGCTCCACACGGCAGCGACCAGCCCATATTCCGTGGCATTAGCTAACCGCAGCGCATCAGATTCCGATGCAAAAGATGTCACCGAGGCGACCGGTCCAAAGATCTCCTCGTGAAAGACTGGATTGTCGGGAGACACATCTCCTAATATCATTGGCGGCACGAAGTATCCCTGAGATTGCTCCGGGATGGAGCCGGTAAAGATCGAAGCTCCCCCTCTTTGGGCCAAGCCCACATAATGCTCCACCCGTAACTTTTGCTTTTCCGAGATGAGCGGTCCGAGATCTGGATTGGATAACCCAGGCCCGATAGACACGGTGCCTAGTAAGTGATTCAACCGTTCCATCAGCTCGTCCTTCATCCGGTCCTCAACCAAAATACGAGATCCCGCGGAACAAGTTTGTCCCGCATTTTGAAGAAAGGACCGGAGTATAACCGGGACTGCCCGATCTAGATCGGCCCCACGAAACACCACATGGGGAGATTTGCCGCCCAATTCTAAGGTGACGGGCACCACGTGTTGGGCAGCCGCTTTAGCAACCTCACGTCCCACGTCCAGCGATCCGGTAAAGGTGAGATGATTGATCCGAACATGCGCCGCAAGCGGCGCGCCAGTAGACTCACCATCCCCTACCACCACATTGACGACACCCGGGGGAATGCCGACCTCCTGACACAAGGATGCCAATTCCAACACGGAAAGAGAAGCTTCTTCAGCGGGTTTTAACACGACCGTGTTCCCCACACAAAGCGGGGCCGCAATGGCCCGCGCCCCAATTTGCAACGGATAATTCCACGGAATGATATGCGCCACGACACCCAGTGGTTCACGGATCGTGTAGTCTAAAAAGGGTCCGGGAACCGGTATGGTTTCTCCCCCAAGCTTGTCGGCCGCCCCCGCATAAAATTCGAAGTAGCGTGCCGCCACCCGGACATCCGCTTCGGCCTGGGCCAAAGGTTTGCCCGTATCGCGGGACTCTAAGTGAGCCAAACGCGGTAAGTTTTCTAAAATGCGATGCCCCAATTGCGCCAAGAGCCGTCCTCGCTGCATCGCATCCATGCGGGACCACGCCTCAAACGCTCTTTGGGCAGCGTTGACCGCCGTATTAACATCCAGTGCCGAGCCCTCGGGTAACCAAGCCAGCACCGACCCATCTGACGGGTCAAACGTTTCAAACCAGCGCTGCGAGGCCGGCTCAACCCACCCTCCTCCAATAAACTGACGACGATATTGCACCCTCTTTAGCCTCCTCGGGAAACCCCACGTCGAACCGCCAATGCCACCGCATGGGCCGCTAAGGCACCGACCCGTCCCACCTCGTTGGGCTTATCTCCCACTGAACACGCAAACAAGGTATCGCCATCCCATGGCGTATGGACGGGATCGATGGATCGTGCCAACCCATCGTGGCCCATGTGGGCCACCCGGGTTAATTCCGCTTTCGACAATTGTGCGTTAGTCACGATGATTCCAATACTGGTCGAGGTTCCGGCCGAAAATCGGCCGGGGGACAAGGCCCATAAGTGCGTGGTCGATTGGGGGCGTCCCTCGATTCGTGGCCCCGCGATGACGGACCCATCTTCGCCCAGCACACTCCCCACGGCGTTCACGACCACCAATGCGCTCACCAAAAGACCATCTCCAGTTTTTATGGTTACCGCACCTTGGCCACCGGCCATGGCGGCTTCCATCCCCAGGGTCTTGCCGACCGTCGCCCCGGTCCCGGCGCCATGTGGTCCCTCGTCAACTTCTTGTCGCCCCTGGCGGGCCTCTTCTAATGCCCGGAGCCCGTCGGCCACAGTCGGGGCAGTGGGCTCTCCCACCTCCATGTCAAAAATCGCGGCTGCCACCACTATCGGAATCCTAATCGGTCCTACCTCAACCCCTCTTCCCATGCGCTGCAAACCTTGGGCCACACCATCTGCCGTCTGAAGTCCCAGGGCACTGCCACCAGTTAATACCACAGCATCCGGTCCCACAATGGTGTTGGCGGGATCGAGGACAGGGGTTTCGCGCGTAGCCGGAGCCCCGCCTGCCACATCGACACCTCCAACGGTTCCTTGGGGACAAAGGATCACCGTCACGCCCGTTTTCTGATCATCGTGAGTCACTGAGCCCACACCTACGCCGGGGATATCGATTACCCCACCCAAAATTTCGAAGGGTATTGTCATATGTTGCGTCCCCCATCCACATCCAGGATGGTGCCGGTCATCATCCGTGCGCGATCCGACGCTAAGAAACAGACCGCATCCGCGATGTCCCTGGGTTGGGCAAGTCGGCCCAGAGGAACCGTCTGGCGAAAGGATTCCGCAATTAGGGCATCATCGCTACTGGCACTACCGGCCGCCGACTTAAATTGCGGCAACATCGGCGTGTCCGTGGCCACCGGCGACACGGCACAGACTCGAATCCCAAACGGTGCCCATTCGAGAGCCAGTGCCCGCACCAAAGCGATGACCGCCCCTTTGGTGGCGGAGTAGACTTGAATCCCGGGACGCGGCCGTACCCCTGCAGTGGACGCCGTGGCCACAAAGACTCCAGAGCGTTGTTGTTTAAATTGCGTCGCGACGGCTTGGGCTAGTCCAATCACTCCCTCCAGGTTTACCGCCAGAAGTTTATGGATCTCTGTGACCGTCATCTCTTCAATGGGGGTTGCGGGCTGTGCAATTTAAACAACAACGCT
>JAKAAL010000654.1 GCA_021802375.1 Bacillota bacterium
TCATTATAGTCTGCATACAGTTTGTATTGAAAGCGTCCATCGCGCTCGGGGCACAACGTTTGCGTCCCCAAAATATCGCGGAGGATAGCAGTGAGAGCTTCGGTGGTCATACAATGCCTCCTTTAAACAAATGTCCAGGCCAGCAAGAGTTAGTCCAAATTGGAGTCCGGCAGCGTGCCCCAGCCAAACCCACGCAAGGCATTGTCCCGGAGAGCGTCAAGGGCCCATCCGTCGGTGGTATCAGCCGTATAATCATCACGCATGGCGTTAAGGGAGGCATAGCCGACTTGGTGGGCGCGTTGTATGGCCCAGTCTACCGTGACGACAATCCATCCGAGATTGTCACGATCTTGCGCACAAAATTCGTCGTGAACCAATTCGTTGGTTAGTTGGTTAAAAGAGAATCCGCATAATGCAGGAGTGTAACGGTTTTTTCTGACATGGTTTGAACCTCCTCAAATTCCATCAAAACCCAGAAAAATTCCTCCATCGCCCGGGAAATCTAGGCGAGAATAGACAATGGGGTCTAGGGTTGCGAACCGGGAAACAAAGTGAGCCATCGCCTAGCCGCTCCAGGCCGGGGATGGTGGGCGCAAATTCTTGGAAAATCGAAAGAGAGCACGTCAAACCAGCCCCGATCCGGTCGGCAATCCGGTCCAAGCGGGAAGTTCCGCCCGATTGAATAATTGTGTTGATCAATAATACACGGCACACTCAGCGCCGATCCGTCTAAACGGAAGGTATCGGCACACAAACCATCCCGACACAGCCATTGAGCGGAAAGAGGATCCTCAGGCGTGACCGGTCGCATGCCCCGATAATCGGGAGTCTCCCATAAGGCGGTATGGACAGCCTGTGCGGTCGCCGGGGATAAACCGTCCACCGCAAATAGATAGCGGCGGGAATCATAGCGATCGCCGTATAAATAATCTAAGGTCGGCACGAACAGACCGTGAGGCTGATAGGTGACAGCGAAAGCATGGCGTGTCAAGCTAACGGTATTGCGCCAGCCGAGCCAATCGCCCGTATGGATGACACAACGTTGCCGGGGCCGCATCCCGTTCTGGAGAGCGCGGAGCATGAGTGGAGTATACACCGCGCTGTACCATGGGTTGTCGGTGTGAACCGCCCAAAAAAATGTATACGTGGGAGAATGGGTCATCGGGTATATCCTCCTAGCCATGGCAATCATGGGGAAATCCAGGTTAAAACCAGTTCATCACGGCGCAGTCGTTATCCGCTGCAATTCGGAACCACTGGGCTAGCGCAGTAATTTCCTCCGGCAAGAGAGGGGTTGCCACGTCGTGTCCGGGCAGAGAAACATCCTGAGGATCGGCCCAGGATTCGCCGGGATGGTCGGCAATCCAGTCCTCCAAGGCATCGGCCATGTGTTGCACCTGTTCCACGGACAACAGTTCGTCATATAACGTCGCGTCTGTGATGGCACTCACGAATGCCGCATAGCGGCTGCCGTAAAATCCGTTGGATGTCCGGCTAAAGAGGCCGTGATGCAACCCATTCGGCACGGATTCGAACAGCTTGGGGTCGGCATCCACCATTTTGACCGCATAGCAATCTAAGCCCATATAAAAACCCTCCTTAGATATTGGATAGATATTGGATGAAATGAGAGGACAACAATCAGGCAAAAGCCGCGCCCACGAGACGTGGGCGCAGAAAGAAGGGGATAGAGCGGCCTCCGGTTATATCACATCATCGGTGGCAGTCGACATATCGAATGTTTAAGCCTCCTCAAACATGACTTTCCACAGTGCACTTAACGCCTTGATGCGTTGTGGAACTTTCGCCGGATTGAAAACGATAGCCTGCCGTGTACAACACGGCTACTCGAGTTTTAAGCTATTCATCGAGAATCACAAAAGAAAGAAATAGAGAGAGTCAAAATGGAGCCCGCTCTGTGACTCGCACACGGAATTTCAGGGGGACCAAGACAATGTGTAGTAAGAAAAGTCAAAACGATAAAAAGCCAGAACGACTAAGGTTTGAGAGAAAGAATGATGGTAACCGTAGCAACCAGCACGGCAATAATACTGCCCCAGGACCAATAACGCAACGCGCTGATTTCTTGGCGTACAGCATTGAGATCTTGTTTCGTATCTTGACGTAACGTATTAAGATCCTGCCGCATGATATCCTGATCATGGCGAATATCATCCAGCCGACTCAGAATGAGTTGACTGATGCTGACTTTTTCGCCAAAGTCTCCCGGCGAAGAGGCGGGTGTTTGGTCGGGTGCCATCGCCATCACGATCCTCTCCTTGATCCGTAATTTGAGTATACCATAGGCCGCAGACGGTTATGCTCAATCTTAATGGGATGCGGTCGCGGACACGCATGGACTGATAGTCACGACTCCGGCCATGCTCACGACGGGACTTAAGTGTCGTGGCAGACATTGGCGTCAGTCCCCGTAGGGGAGGGGCCGCTATCCTTCCGTTAAACGACACGTCTAGATTGGTGGACGCTCGGGAGTTGCACCCGACTGAGGCCACTCCGTCGAATGGCTTAGCGCTCTGGCGCCACGCCCATAGAGCAAGCCTGTTTAATTAGCGGATGAAAAGTTAGAGGATCCCCTATCAGAAAAGTTAGAGGACCCTCTATCATGGAAACAGTCTACCCATACGGACAAATGGCCTACTTGGTGCTCAACGTAACGGTTGGCGCAGTACGAAAAGTAACCTAAAGAAGGCATCGACGTCGCATGTCGATGGGTGATACCGGTATCCATGCCGGGTGGGATTCGAACCCACAGTGCCGCTATTCGGGGACAGTTCCCTGAGTGGCCGCGGACCAGGGGCATCAACTGTCGGTTGCCCCGCCTCCGCGACGTTGACCGTTTCGTCACCGGCATATATCGGTCATGGCGGCCGGTCCTGCCCCGGCTTGGCTCGTCACAAACGACGTCCGGCACAATGCCGAACGTAGAGCCGCTGCGTCACACGGTGTCATCTCGCCACCTGCGCCATGGATTAATCCAAAGAAAACGGAATCACGGCGGGGACGCCGTGGATAGTCCTCCGGAGAACGGGAAAGGATAAAACAACCAGCCCCTATTTTATGATTTCCGAAGACGATCGCATCAAAGACCGCCCGCAAAAGGGGCAATAGCGAATGGGCGCGTAGGTCTTGCCGTCAGACAGGGCATAAGGACGGGTCGAGGCCTCATCTGCAGTGGGGGTCACGATGATGAGGTCACCCAACACATCCGCAAATGGGGCACAGAATTCGTCGTGACGGAACATTTCCGGTCACCTTCTTTTGGTTTGACATGTCGACGGGGCATCTGGCGGCTGCCATCCGGTCCATGACTGACGGCCTCCCGTCACACTTTATCCAGGGAGCCCGTTTGCTAAAACCTCCCTTTTCCAGGGGGGGGAACCAGCGGCTCCTCGCGTGAACAGGCTCAATGCCTGATCATGCGAAAGTTTTGCGGTGGGTGGAAGCTTCGGCCTTCAGGCCGGAGAGGCTTCCACCCTGTCTGATGTCCCTACGTGGGTCCTGTACCCACATTTCGTCCATCATTTATCTTTCTTCATCCAGATGCACAGCGGTGTAAGGGAAAACGCCGCGCATACTCGTCACGCGGTGACCCACATCGGTGAACACAATCTGACCCGGTTCGTCGCATGTCACGGAATCGCCGAACTGATAGCGACCCCATCCGCTGTCCACGGTTTGAGGTTGGGGCGGTTGGTACCAATCTTGCCAATCATCACCCCATTCACACGCCATATAT
>JAKAAL010000013.1 GCA_021802375.1 Bacillota bacterium
CCATGACCCTTAACCCCCGCCTACTGGACATGAGCCCGAAATAAATGGAAGATTGCCGTGGCGGTCATCGAAGCTTGTCCGTCGTCGTCACAAATCTTGGCCCGGGCATAGACTGTGGAGTGCCCCCGATGCGTCACCTCAGCGGGCGCGGTCACACCCGCTCTGGCCAAAAGTGGCCTGAGGTATTGAATAGTCTATGTCGTGACCACTGGCCCCGCGACCCTTTTGTCCCCAATACTCCATCAAACAAATAGGCAGCAATCCCTCTATTAACGGCTCGGGTCCCACCTCCACCGCGGTAATGCTCGGTCACGGCTCTCAAAAGACGCGGTGACCCCATCTTTACCCCTTGTATCGGAATCTCCAGCCACTCGCCGGATAAGTTTACCGGCGGGAAAGATGACGAAGTATTCATGCCGGAAGTATTCGGGAGCGCTCTCACTTTCTGAACAGGGCAGCGGTCGGAAAAGCGCTCCTCGCCACGCGCGGTTATCAAAACGCCATTCGCTTCTTCCGTGAGATGTGGACCGGTCGGTGGCTGCGACCAGAATAACGCATTGGGCTTGAGACCTCTGACGTGGCGAGTATAATCAAGACAGATAGACGATCCAGAGGAGGTGCGTCGCCATTGGCCCTACGGGATGACTTAGTTCGCCGTATTGCGAGTTTGCCTGAAGAAACGTTGGAAGATGTGGCGCGATATCTCGACCAAGTGGCGGACGCTTCGACCAGAGCGTATGAGATGGCGCGTACCGAGGCTTTAACCCATATGCGAGAAGGCCTTCCGCTCCATCTAGAATCGGGGTGCCTGACGCTGGAACAACTCCATCTTGCTCTATCGTGAATTCCACCATACCATCCCCTTTTCTTAAGCTACGAAATGCACTAATCAACTCGATCCGACATCAAAAAATCGCCTTCAGGGCGAAGGCGATCATGAGCATCGATGCGATTATCGATTAACCTGTATCAGCGCGGGTATTGTGTTCAGATCTCGGGTTCGGTCGGGAGTCCCTGCTTTTTTGCAGCCTGTTGCAGACGTTTGTCCAGAGTCCACAGAGGAGCCGAGGTGTCTTGAGCCAAGACGAGATACTGCGCATCATAGGCACTCATTTGCGTACTGATGGCAAGAGTCAGATTATCTTGCGGTCTAACGTGATATTCGGCAATGCCGAAGTTTTGGAGGGCATCCAGTGCTTGTTCGGCAAAGGACTGAGTAATGCGAGATCGTCTGATGGCCATCGTCAGGACGTTCGTGACTTCCGACCAAAATATCGGGGGCACGAGAATGCGCATAGCAGAGTTCTCAATCGTTCCGGACCGCAAGAGCAACGTGGCTTCCTGGTATTCATCAGGAAGAACCCAACTGATGGCGACCGACGTATCCAAGACAACATGGGAATTCATGACCGACCTTCATCGCGCATCTCGCGCATTTCTTCTGCCATCACGGGGCGAGTGATTTGTTGACGCAATTGATCCATAATCCGAGCGGCTTCCTCACGCTGAGGCCGCTGCAATGCCTCTTTGGCACTGTGAGCCATAAACTCGGATAAAGACACCCCTTGGTGACTGGCTGCGGCCTTGAGTTCCCGATGAGTCTGATCGTCAAGATAGACACTGATTTTATGAGCCATGACCCGAAGCCCCCTCTTCCGATAAAAGCATAACGCCATGACGTTAAAGAGTCAAATAAAGACTCGTCCGCTCGCGACTCGCGTCATGACTCGGAAGGAACGAAAGATGACCTGCTTGCCGCAGCGAACGAGTGAAAAATGTGTCCGGTTAGAGTGCCCAGGTTAACTGCCCGACCATCCGCTGATGAATGAGATCGGCATAGTCCGTGCTTACGTCGATCCCCCAACCATTCCGCCCGAGGCGGGTCGCCACCGCCAATGTGGTCCCCGACCCCGCAAAAGGATCTAAGACGATTCCGCCGCCTGGACACCCCGCGAGAATCATTGGCTCGACGAGCTTTTCGGGAAATATCGCAAAGTGAGTCTCGGGTGAACTATGCCCCGCTGACGGAATCGACCAGACATCGCGTTTATTCCGCGTCAGCGGTTTGTCAGCTCGACCGTCCGATCGTGCGTTAAATCCGGTGTCCAGTCGGTTGCCCACATGACTTTGCTTGTCGCGTCGCTCCTGACCTTGTTGGCTATGCGTTCTCCCAGTTTTGCCTCGATCAAAATAGCTCCCGTTATCGCCAACCAGCGCTGGCTCGGCAATGCCTGCGGCATCGTAGTAGTAGTCGCATCCTCGCCACAAGTTTTTTCGACGCCAGTATGCGGTGTCGCCCGGATCATCCCGCCGTCGCTCCCCCGTCTCATTGTGAATCCAGACATAATCGGGAGACGGCTCGGTCGAGGCCTGATCACTGTACGAACAGGCCTCATGCACCCACAATCGTGGATGATGGGATTGCACAAACAAAAACACCACTTCGTAGCTGTTCGTGGGGCGATCTTGCGTCGACCATGGTAGCGGATTTGGTTTATGCCAGATGATCTGGCTCCGTAAGATCCAGCCATCATCTCGCATCGCCAGCGCAAATCGTGCGGGGATCATCAACAGATTTTTGGCCGGCCGCCCCGCCGACCCGCCAGTGCCATAGCCACCCATTGTGTTGGCGCTAATGCTATCTGGTCAACGACAGGTTTAAAATCCCCAATAAAGACAATTCAATTTCCCTAAAAACGACAGGGGTTTCGGCATGTCCTGGGGAATTCGTGGAGGAATCGTCGATGCAGGACGGTTACTTTCGGAGACCGAGGAGATGAGTACCATCGCCTATTATCTAACCGCAGAGGAGTGTCGCACGATCATGACCATGCATCAACAAAAGCAGACGATCACGGCGATTCAAGAAGCCACGGGCCGCGACCGCAAAACCATTCGGAAAGTCGTGACCGAGACAGACCGCGGGCACACGACCTAGCTCGTCGTGCCCGCGGGAGTAAACTCGATCCCTACAAACAGTATATCGAAGAACGGTGGCACCAGGGGTGTCAGAATGCCGTGGTCCTGTGGGAAGAGGTCCGGGCGCAAGGATACACGGGCAGCCTGAGCTTGATTAAGCAGCTGGTGCAGCCGCTGCGTCCGCAGCGGGGCCTCGAGCCGGCCCAGCGGTATGAAACAGATCCAGGGGCCCAAGCCCAATGTGATTGGGCGGACTTTGGCGCGTTAGTCTATCCCGATCAACGCCGTCCTCTCTATATTTTCATTTATACCATGAGTTTTTCGCGCCGCCTGTATGTAGAATTTGTGCACGACCAACGCCAAGCCACCTTGTTTAATTGCCTCGAGCACGCCTTTGCGTATTTCGGCTGTGTGCCCGAGACGATTTTGTCGGATAATATGAAGCCCATGGTCATCGACCATCCCCGCGGTGGGGAGATCGTATGGAATCCCCGATTTGTGGCCATTTCCGAATTTCATGGCTTTCGGCCGAAAACCGCCCGGCCTTATCGGGCTCAGACTAAGGGTTATGGATAGTTCAGCGTTATGGAAAGTTGGTGCCGAAAAGCGCATGGGAAAGCCATTCTCTAATAAAATTCTCAACATAACCGTTATCCTCATGTAATATCGGAGTGCCACACTTGACGGCCTCAAAACGAGATTCACCGCCAGATCGGCCCCAATTTGGCCTGTTTTAGTCCTCCTCGGGGCACGGCCAGCCGACTTGTTATGTTAAGAGTTTTTTCTCAACATCGGGACAGGGCACAGATTTTAAAGACTTACTTCGCATAACGGCGGGCTTTTCATAACCTTTGCCGGACGGTCGATACGGACGGCTGTGACGCAAGTCGGTGCCGAGTTCGGCACACACCCGGGTCAAGTAATGGGAGGCATAGATGCCCCCATTGTCACAATGGACCATGTCCGGAATCCCGTGGCGAATGACCGCCCATTTCAGCACTTCTTCGAGGCGGGGCCGATTTTCGTCAAAGAAAAACCGGCTGCCGACCACGTAGCGCGTGGCGTCATCAATAAACGCAATCAGATAGACTTTCTTGCGCCGCCCGGGATGTTGCGGGTCGGGCAAGGACAAAACCTCCTGGGTGTCCCCTGGGCATTCCGGTCTTTCATGGCTTGTTGAATTTTATGGTGGATATCGTAACGCAGACCGAGTTCGCGACTCAGCGCCAATGCGGATTTGCCCCCTTTGTCGACCGCAACCGGGAAAATGGCTAAAAACCACACGCGCAACGAGACTTTGGTGCGATGAAAGAGCGTTCCGGCCGCAACGGACGCCTGATGGCCACAGCCCGTGCACTCGTACAAAGGGGCGGTCCGGTCGGACCGCTGAACCTTCCAGTAGGTCTGACCTTGGCACTGGGGACACCCAAATCCCGTCGGCTACCGCTGCCGGAAGAGATATTTGTGGCACGCATCTTCCGTTCCAAAATGATCCTGCCATTCAAGCAACGTCACAACCGCCATCCTCCATCTCGGCCCGGATTTAGTTTAAATTATACTACGTTCCCTCCACTGCGTGGGCTCTCCCGGAGTTATCCGGGGATGTATGAAAATCATTGCCGTACCCCCGCGTGTCGGCGCGGTGGCATTGCGACAAATCGGCGTAGCTCCTCTCCTCTATCCGGGAAGTTGGAGCGACTGGATTCAGCACCAAGGTGCCCCTATTGCCTCTCAGGGATCGTGAGGGATAGAAGGGCAAGGGCGATTAAGAACGCACCCGCAGCGTCAATAGCCCAATGGCCGCCCATCGCCACTACCAGGACGGAGGCTACTAGGGCACTCATCGCCGTCACCAGGGGTTGGTAGCGACTCAGCATGCCAACCACAAACGTGATGCGAAACACGTGCCCACTGAAAAAGCTGCCTAAAAGAAACGGATGACCGCCCCCGGGTGGGGTATGGACTCCCAAGAGATGGCGTAGTGTGGCCAATGTCCAACTCGGTGACGGATTGGTTCGTGCTTCGATCCAACTTAACCAATGGGACTCGGGCACCGCACGGGGCATGGGTGTACTAATCCAGTGCTTGGTCAAAACCTCCAAGAGCGTCCCCAACAGAAAAAGAGCAAGCCAACGGCCCTGTCTTCTGGTCAGGGTGGTCGCCAATACCACCAGACCGGTCACGGGAACACCGCCTACGACCCATATTAAATTAAAAATCGAAAAACGGCCCACCGTCTCTTTCAGAGTTCCAGAAATCGCCCGGTCCAAAGGGATCAGCCAACCCCCATAAGCGATGACGGCTAAAGCTAGAAAGGGCAGCAGCCAGGCCATGACCCTTAACCCCCGCCTACTGGACATGAGCCCGAAATAAATGGAAGATTGCCGTGGCGGTCATCGAAGCTTGTCCGTCGTCGCCACAAATCTCGCCCCGGGCATAAACTGTGGAGTGCTCCCGATGCGTCATCTCAGCGAGCGCGGCCACGCCCCTAATGGCCAAAAACGGTCTCATGTATTGGATGTTCAAGGTCATGGCTACTTGTCCTATTATGTCCGCATCCCAAGTGCTCCGCACGGTCGTGCCCAATGCTCCATCAAACAAATAGGCGGCAATGCCTCCATTAACATGTGGGGTCCCACCTCCACCGCGGTGATGCTGGGTCACTGCCATAAACAGACCCCATTTGCCCGCCTTTACCTCTTGTATGGAGATCTCTGCCCACTCGAAGAAGGGACGCTGATATTCGTTTAAATATTCGTACGGCATGGATTGTTCCGCCACATGGCTCCCCCCCTTGGCTACGTTACCAGGACGCAAGAGGTGCCACAAGCATCAATAGAGTTCCGTTATAGACCGCGCCAGCGTCTCAACGCAACCTGAGTTAATTAAGCCAGCCAATGGGATGCGCGTGTCGCGTCGCGCTAAAGCCGATAAAACCTCTGTCTGAACCCGGCCCTCGATAGTCGTCGGGAGATTATCGGTCACCACCAGACACACCTCTTGGCCGTCGATTAGCGACGCTGTTTCCCCGAGTTCTGCCATCAGTTCTAGACGCGTTTGGCTAGTCACCACAAACAGCCAAGGGGTCCCTTTAAGATCCGACGAACAGGCCACTTCTCGAACCTTCGCGATGGCGCGCATCCACTCCAAAAGGGGAGCAATGCTGTCATTCTGGGCTTCTGAAGTTTTGGCTTTTGACAGGTGACGGTTGCGCGATAAATCGCCCCCCGGACTCGCCTGACTTACCCCGACTGCCCTTCCCCGGGTGTATAGCCCCTCAGACAGGTTGGGATACAGTCGTTGGGTTTGAGCTCGGGTCCGCTGCCAGAGGGAGCCGCGTTCCGGACCTATGCATACCTCCGGAATCTCAGCATCCACCTCAATCCCATTGATGTTGTCGCCTATGCCGATCTCATAAGTATTCCGTTCGGGCGGGATAGGCCCGTCCGCATCTAGCCAAATCGCACGCGCCCCTTCTGCTAAAATCACCCAGGTCAGCACCAGCCGGTCGGCTAGTCCCCCCGTTGTGGTTTGGATACCTACCCGCATATTAGGGGATAGGCCGGTCATGGCTTTAAAGGTCTGGTGCCAAGCAATCAGGCTCCCTATGCCCGAAAACGCATAAGGATCCTCACTATCGCCATACATCAGAAGACCGACAACATTGGCTTCTAGCGAGACAGGATCCAACATCTCCAAGTCCAAAGCCTGCACCTCATTGAAGTCCCAACACGCGCCCTGGTTTGGCCGACCAGAGGGATCGCCGGTCCACAAAACCGGCAAAGAGCTGGCCGCTTTGACGAACAATAGGTCCCCCGAAACCACAAAGCGCGCTTCACTTCGAGCGATGTGCTGGCTGAACTCGGCCAGGCAGTCAGTCACACTGCGCACCACCACTGCACCCAGCCGGGACGCGGCCAGCCATGCCACCAAGCTCGATATAGTCGCCGGCCCCTGAATGCAAATCCTATCGCCGGAACATACTCCGTGATCTCGCCACCACCGGGCCAGACGTGCACTGTGCCAATACAACTCTCGATAGGTTGTTTGCTGTTCCCGGCGCCGGTCGACCACCGCTATTTGGTCCGCCCGCGTTTCCAAGTGTCGGTCCACCACGTTGATGGCAGGGTTCCCATATCCACCTATGAACCAACGCTCTTGATGGTGAACGTAACGCCAGGGAACAGTCCACTCGTACGTGGCCGCCCGATATTCCCACCACTGTTCATCCATGACCAGCATCCCTCCTCTAGTTTGCCCACTAGAGGCTATTCCCGATGTCACCCGAACTTGCTATGGCCAGGCAAATACTTTTGGTGACACCGATGGCAGGCATGACTCACCAGTTCCAGGGGCACGCTTTGAATAATGGGCCAAAATTGATTGCAATACTTGTCGTGTGTGATACTATTGTTGCAAGGCGAATGATTGTCTTACCGACAACAGTCTTAATAAATAGTGAGGTGGCTCCTATGAACGCCGAACGTCACGAACCCACGGAAGACCAACGTCGGGCATTACGTGCCGTGGCAAACGTGGTACGTCTGGCTGAGCCTTTGATTTTCGATTTGTGGCGCTCGCACGAACTCACCTTGGCGCAAGTTCAATGTCTAAGAATTCTCAGCAAGCAGTCGGAACAAGCGGGCGATTTGGCCAAGAAATTATCGATGTCGTCCACGTCGCTCACCCGTATCTTGGAGCGACTAGAGTCTCGCGAAATGGTTGAGCGTATCATCGACCGCCATGATCGTCGACGCATCAGGGTTCAACTCACGAACACCGGACGACAAACCGTAGGCAGTCTGACGAGTTGGTATCATAGCGCCCTGTTTAAAGCCATTCAGGACATGACGCCGACTCAACTCCAGCAGCTAACCACCGTACTTGATACCTACAGTCAAAGTGTGAGCCTATGCGAGCAAGTGGAGATGGGCACGCCATCGCCCATATCATCCGAACAACTTCGATAATCGTGAGCACGCTTGAGGGAGGGAAAGGTAAGTATGGCCAACCGCGCTAGCGCGTCACATCAGGCTCCCACAACCGGAAGCTACAAGTGGATCGCGCTGTCCAACACCACATTAGGCGTGTTGATGGCAACGATTAACACCACCATCCTAATCATCTCGTTGCCTGCCATCTTTCGCGGAATCCAAGTTAATCCCTTGCACGGCGGGCAAACCAGCCTGTTATTGTGGATATTGCTCGGGTTCAACGTGGCTACAACCATATTGTTGGTGTCGTTTGGGCGTATATCCGACAGCTATGGCCGGGTCAAACTCTATAACCTGGGCTTTTTAATCTTTACGATTGGTTCCATTTTGCTGTTCCTAACCCCGGGAAAAGGGGCTACCGGCGAGTGGGAACTTATCATTTTCCGGTTTGTTCAAGGAATTGGCGGTGCCTTCTTATTCGCTAACAGTGCTGCCATTCTCACCGACGCATTCCCGGCGGACGAACGCGGCCTAGCCCTGGGCCTCAATCAGATTGCCGCGATCGGCGGCGGTGTGATTGGGCTAGTGGTAGGCGGACTGCTTTCCGCAATCGACTGGCGAGCCATTTTTCTTGTCAACGTGCCGGTCGGTATTTTCGGGACCATTTGGGCTTATATTGCACTGCGTGAGACCGCGACCATCAGGGAAGCCAAACGGATCGACTGGTGGGGCAATCTCACGTTCGCGCTCGGGCTCATGGGTGTTATGTTAGGTCTCACCTATAGCATTAGCCCTTACAAAAACCATCCTATGGGCTGGCAGAGCCCATTTGTATTGATCAGCCTGATTGGCGGCGTGGCATTGTTGATTGCCTTTGTCATTATCGAGAGTGTGGTCGACGATCCCATGTTCCATCTCGGGCTCTTTAAGACACGGGCGTTTTCCATCGGCAATTTCACCAGCCTAATGGGGGCCATCGCGCGCGGCGGTTTATCGTTTATGTTGATTATTTGGCTCCAAGGGGTGTGGTTACCGCTACATGGGGTCTCTTTTGTCCACACCCCCTTGCAAGCCGGTATCGACACCATCCCACAGATGGCCGGATTCTTAGTGTTTGGCCCCATCAGCGGGCGTCTCTCGGACCGGTATGGCCCGCGTTGGTTTGCCACCATTGGCATGTTGGTCAGCTCCATAGGATTTTTCCTACTCAATACCCTTCCCCCCGATTTTCACTACTGGACCTTCGCCTTTTATATCTTTGTGGTCGGGGCGGGAATGGGATTGTTCGCATCGCCTAATAGCTCCGCTATCATGAGTTCCGTTCCGGCGCGCTTTCGTGGAGCTGCCTCGGGTATGCGCGCCACCTTTATGAATGCGGGGATGATGCTCTCCATGGGGATTTTCTTCTCCATGGTCATTGGTTCGCTCGCCAGCGGCCTTCCGGGTGCCATCACCAAAGGCCTTAGTAAGTTCGCCTTGCCAAGTGCGGCCATTAGCCATCTCGCCCATCTCCCGCCCCTAAGCGTGCTGTTCGCGGCTCTATTGGGATATAATCCCTTAAAGATGCTCTTGGGTGGTACCGCCAAGGGCCGAGTACTTTTAGCTCATTTGCCGCATGCGCAATACCTGGCCATGACTAGCCCCCGGTATTTCCCGCATCTGATTTCGCATCCCTTTATGACATCATTACGGGTAGTGTTCCTATTCGCAGCCAGCATGACCCTCCTATCCGCGATTCTCTCGGTATTTCGGGGGGGTCGATTCATTTACGATGACAATGCGGTTGCTCCCCCCTCCGAGGCGCCATCTCCGGTTCGGCGTGCGCCGATTGGTTCTGTTTTACTAGCCCTGTCCGCCGTATGGATGGCCAAAGATGGCGCGAATGCCAATGCCTCTTTCGAACGGGAACAACAACTCAGACGGTCTCTGGCTCTGCTATCCCTATCCCTGGGTCATACCCATAGCCAAGATGCTATCGTGAGCCAGGACGAAATGCAACGCATAGCCGAAACGTCCGATCGGCCCCTGGCGACCGACCAACGTGCCTAAAGCAAAGGAGTGATCGTATTGGCAACAAAGTATGTCTGGCCGCTTGTCACCTCTGTATTGCTGATATTATTAGGGGCGGCTCTCATGGTATGGCCTTTTTTGGTCCACGTCAGCGCCGGTGGGTTTAACCGGGCTGTAGCCGTCGACTTTTGGTCCGGGATGGGAATCGCCGTGGTCGCTCTCCTGGCACTGGCTAGCTGGTATATGGGGCTAAAGCGCGAACTCATCCAAGCCGGATACCTGGCCCGCCCAGCCGAAAAAGCGGATACCCCTCTGACACCTGAGTCGACCAGTTCCGAGGAAGACTTGGATCGCCTGCTCCGCCCTTTGGCTGAAACAGTTCTGCGCGACCTGACCGAGCAACTGAATGCTAAAGAAGGGCGCAACAGCGGAGGGGGGAGTGCATCATGAAGACAGGAACTTGGCTTCACCTGGTTGCAATCCTCGGGGGGATCTGGGCTATTCTTGCCCCTGCCCTGATCGGTTATGCGCCTAAGCATGGCGACCCTTGGTCAGGCCTGATTCTGAGTACAACCATTCTGGCCAGTCTCATCATTATTACCGCCATCGTAGGACTTGTGGGCTTTTGGGGGCTATTTTTGAAGCGGCTAACCGCTAAGCCCGTGCCAGAACCTGAACTCAAAGAGTAATCCAACGGGCCCCGGAGTACGGGGCCCGCTTTCATTCAGCTCCTCTATGGTCAACCGGTGCGGATGCCACAAACGAGGGATTCACTTCAGCAAACGAATGATAGTTGAGTCTCTTACCATCCAACGTGACCACCGACCCGCCCACAGCCTCAATTAAAGCCTGGCCTGCCGCCGTATCCCATCCCATGGTGGGCAGCAATCGGACGTATAGATCTACGGAACCGTCCGCGACCCAACAAAACTTCACGGCACTGCCCGCGTACACGAGCTCGGCTACTGGTATCTGATTTCCCTTAAGCCATTCGTCCACAGTTCCCTGGTGGCTCCGGCTTAACGCCACCCGCCGCGCATCTTGCGGCAAAAGGTGCCTTAGAGTGGGCAATAAGACCGTATGGTCCCTCTCAACCCAAAAGGCCGATCCCAACCCTCCTACGTATGTACGGGCTTTTAGCGGCACGTCAACCAAGCCCCAAAGAGGAAATCCCATTTTATCCACCAAGGCGACATTGATGGTAAATTCACCGTTTTTCCGAATAAACTCCTTGGTTCCGTCCAACGGGTCGACCAACCAGAACCCCAAGCCCTCTCCGGCTGGGTATGGAGGATCGCCGTGACCCATCTCTTCGGAAATGACGGGTACTTTCGGCAAGATGGGTGAGAGCCCTTCCCATAATATCCCGTGCGAGGCCTGGTCGGCCCGAGTCACTGGTGAATGATCGCTCTTCTCTTCGGTACTGAAGTCGCCGCTAGCGTATACGTCCAGAATGGCGTTACGAGCGCGCTCCACCACAGGCCATACCCTGTCAAAAAGATCACGGCTTTGCATACAGTGTCGTTACCTCCCTGAGGTTCCCGAACCGCCTCTTGGACGGCGCGATGTAGCCAAATGGATGGGCCGCCCTAATGCCACCTCTGCGGCCTCCATCAGTGTTTCGGACAACGTCGGATGCGCATGAATGGTCAACGCCAAATCCTCGAGAGCGCCCCCCAACTCCACCGCGAGTGTCCCTTCACCAATCAGTGTCGACGCCTCGGGACCTACTAAATGCACGCCTAAAATCTGGCCGGACTCGCGGTCCGCCACGACCCACGCATCGCCTTCGGGCTGATCCAACGAGAGCGCCCGGCCGTTCGCGGCGAAGGGGAATCGCCCCACGATAGGCTCAAAACCTTGTTCTTTAGCCTGATCCAGGGTTAGGCCTGCACTGGCAATTTCCGGATCCGTAAAAATCACGGCCGGTATGACCGTCGCATCGGCGGCACTGGGCAAGCCGGAGAGACTTTCCGCAGCGATTTTGCCCTGGTAGGTCGCCTTGTGGGCCAACATCGGTCCCGGTGTGATATCCCCGATGGCTGCAATATCCGGATTCTTGGTCCTGAGGCGCTGGTCCACTACGACTAAGCCGTGATCGTCTATGGTCACCCCGGCTTCGGAAAGATCGAGCCCATCAGTGTTGGGCGCACGTCCCACCGTCACCAACACCGCATCCGCCACCAGCGTGAACGCATCTTGGGAGCTTTCTACAGTTAATTCAGCTTGACGATCACTGAACTGGGCCCTGGCCACCGAGGTATTAAGATACACCGTACCGCCCATCTCTTTAAAGCGCCGGTCCACCACCCGCACCAATGCGGGGTCGGTTCCCCCCAAAAGCGTTCCGGTGGCTTCAATCACCGTCACCTTGGCACCAAATTTCAAAAAGGCCGTGCCCAGTTCCATGCCAATATACCCGCCTCCCACGACTACCAAATGCTCGGGTATACGCTCTAAAGCCAGCAACTCTGTGGACCCCATCACCACGCTACCCGGTGTTTCGGGCAACACCTCCAGTATGCGGGGCCGGGAGCCGGTGGCGATGATCGCCTGCGCAAACTCAATCTTTTTGCTCTCGTACTCCGAGACCACTCGTACGTGGTGGGGACCGACAAAGCGCGCCTCACCTTGGATCACCGCCACCTGATGCGCATCCAATAGTTGACGCACGCCGCCAGTTAAACGTTCGACCACCTGCGACTTAAAGTGCTGGGCTCGACTCAGATCAAAAGACATATTTTCCACCCGAATACCCCGCGACCAAGCCTCTTGAAGCCGGAACCATTCATGGCTTACGGAAATCAGCGCCTTAGACGGAATACACCCCACATTGAGGCAAACCCCGCCGACCTCATTACGCTCAACTAACGTAACCTGGCGACCCAACTGCGCCGCCCGAATGGCTGCCACGTATCCGCCTGGGCCGCCGCCCAGCACCAGAAGATCCGCACTCTCCGTAAATTCTCCAACAACCATCACTTCATCTCCAAAAACAATTCGGCTGGCCGGTTCAGATAGCGCATCACCTGATTGGTAAAACGCCCCGCCGTGCCACCATCCACCACGCGGTGGTCAAATGTCAGAGAGACTGCCATAACCGGACGCGCCTCAATCCGATCATTATCCGCCAGAACCACTGCTTTCTTCTGGATGCGCCCCGTTCCAAAAATGCCGACCTCCGGATAATTAATCACGGGCGTAGCAAACAGCCCCCCAAACGATCCATAGTTGGTGATGGTAAAGGTCGACCCGGTCATTTCTTCACGCGTCAATTCATGTCGATGCGCCCGATCGGAAAGATCGTTAATCTCGACCGCCAATTCTTTGAGGCTTTTCTGATCGGCATAGCGAATTACCGGCACGATCAGACCCTCGGGGTCGTCGACCGCAATACCGATGTGATAGTAGGACTTCAAAACAATTTCATGACTTTGGTCATCCAAACTGGCGTTAAGATAGGGGAAAAGTTTTAAGGCGGCCACCACTGCTTTGACGACAAACGGCAAATAGGTCAGTTTGATAGGGGCGTTGACCAATGCCTTTTTCATGTCATTGCGCATGGCCACCAGGTCGGAAACCTCCACCTCGTCCATGGTGGATACATGTGGTGCAGTAAATTTGGACCGCACCATATGCTCGGCAATGGCCCGCCTTGTGCCCCGCAAGGGGATACGGGTCTCTTTCTCCTCGGGGTCCCCCACCATCACACCCGGGGTTTTTTCGGTTGGGTCGGCGGTCCCTATCTGGTGTCGACGCACATCCTCAGCCAACACCCGGCCTCTCTCGCCCGTGCCCTTAACCGTGTGAAGCTCGACCCCTAACTCGCGAGCCAACTTGCGCACCGCCGGCGTCGCCAAGACACGGCCGTTCGCAATAGGCACCGGCTTTAAGACTTCGATAGGTGGCGGCGGCGATGATGATTCAGCGGTCACACTCGACCCCTTTTGGGAACCGGCCGCAGGGTTCTCCCCGATTTGAGTAAATTTTATCACCACCGCACCTACGGGAACCAGGTCGCCTTCTTGGGCCAATATTTCTGTGACGTGGCCCTCCACCGGAGAGGGAATGTCTACCGTCGCCTTGTCGGTCTGAATTTCCAAAATAGGCTGGTCCACTTTTACCGCGTCCCCTATAGTCACCAGCCACTTGACTATTTCCGCCTCGTGGATTCCCTCTCCCACGTCGGGAAGCTTCCACTCGTAAAGCGCCATACGGTCTCCTACCTTTCCGGCCACCCCCCAGTTTATGTTGGGCCTGCCGATGGTTCAATTTAGTAATGGATCGTAGCCTGGATCGCCTGATATACCCGTTCTACGTCAGGAAGCCAAAAATCCTCTATGGAGGGCACCGGGAACGGGGTGTCATAGCCCGTGACCCGAAGTACGGGAGACTCTAGCGATAAAAAAGCGTGCTCCTGAATTTGTGCAGCCACCTCAGCCCCAAAGCCTCCACTCCGGGCTGCCTCGTGCACCACCACCGCCCGCCCAGTCTTTTCTACGCTAGCGATAATCGTGCCGGTATCCAGCGGGCTTAGCGTGGCAACATCGATAACCTCGACCGAGATGTGTTCGACGGCCGCCCGATCGGCCGCTTGTTCAGCGATAGGCACCATCGGACCCCAGGCAATGACCGTCACATCGTCCCCGGAGCGTGTGATCCGCGCCTTGCCCAGGTCTAGTTCATACCAGTCATCCGGCACCTCCTCGCGCCCCGCTCGATACAGCCGCATCGGTTCGAGAAAGAGCACCGGATCGGGGTCTTGAATGGCCGACAGCAGCAAACCTTTAGCTTGGTGGGGCGTGGCCGGTATCACCACTTTGAGCCCCGGCATATGGGCAAAAAAAGCCTCGATGCTATCGGAGTGTATTTCGGGCGTGCGCACACCTCCGCCAAACGGTGCCCGAATCACCAGAGGCACGTGATAGCGGCCTTGTGAACGAAATCGAATCCGGGACGCTTGCGTGCCAATTTGGTCCATCGTTTCAAAAATAAAGCCAAAAAACTGAATCTCCGCCACCGGGCGCATGCCTCCGATAGCCAGTCCCACTGAGCTCCCCACAATCGCCGATTCGGCCAGTGGGGTATCTACCACCCGATGGTCGCCAAATCGCTCCCATAGTCCCTCCGTGGCTCGAAACACGCCGCCGTTTTTACCGACGTCCTCCCCTAACACCATCACCCGTTCGTCCCGCTCCAGGGCCAGCCCTAGTGCCTGATTAATGGCTTGGATCATGGTCAATTTAGCCATGACTGGCACCCCCTGGTTGCAATGTTTGACGAAAAGCGGTGCGTTGGCTTTTAAGGGGCTCGGTCAATTCAGCGTACACGTGCTGGAATACCGATTCGGGATCGCTCTTGGGATACGCCTCCGCTGCCTCAACTGCCTCATCGACTCTCGCCTTGGCATCTTCATCAACCACCGCGAAGTCTCGGTCAGTCATTAACCCGGCCTCCCGTAGATATCGCTGTAATCGGCCAATCGGCTCGCCTTGCCTCAATCGCTGATCTTCCTCTTGAGTACGATACCGGGTGGGGTCGTCGGCGGTCGTATGCGCGCCCAGCCGATAAGTCACTGCCTCGATTAACACCGGCCCACCACCCTGACGCACTTCGGCTGCCAATTTTTTGACGGTTTGATAGACGGCAATAATGTCATTACCGTCAACCCGAATACCTTTGATGTCATATGCCAACGCCTTTTGGGCAATCGTTTTGCTATGCATTTGCGAAGACACCGGCACGCTAATCGCCCACTGGTTATTCTGCACCACAAAAATGACCGGCGCCTGAACAACTGACGCGAGATTGAGCGACTCATGAAAATCGCCTTGGGATGTGGCGCCGTCCCCACAAAAAGCCAGGGCCACGCGGCCCTGATTTTGAAGTTGGGAAGCCCACGCCAGTCCCACCGCATGCAGAGTCTGAGCTGCAATCACCACTTGCACAGGCAAGGCATTAATACTCTCGGGAATCTTGCCGGCATCAGGATGGCCCATGCTGTTGAGCAAGGGATAAGATAATGGCACACCGCGGTAGAGGAGCGCCGCCCAGTCTCGATAGCTTGCACAAATCCAGTCTTCATGTTCCAGAGCAGCCACGGTGCCAACCTGGCACGCTTCCTGGCCGCTATAGGGCGGGTAGGTGCCAATTCGCCCTTGGCGCTGTAAGTTCCAAGCGCGTTGATCCAACAACCGCAAGGTGACTAACCAGCGGTAAAAATCTTTCAATTGGTCATCACTAACTTGGGACCGGTCCCCCACCAGTTGACCACTATAGTCCAGGATTCTTTGAGTGGGAAATTCGCTTTCTTCTACAGCCGTCCTCGTCGCCCCCCCATAATCTCGTTACTGCGTCGACCCAAACACTTGCTGAAACGGGCCCGACGTCAGCGTCAGACCTCCATCCACCACCAACACCTGGCCGGTCACAAATCGTGCCAATCCGCTGGCCAAAAACACGGCGACGTCGGCCACCTCTTCGGGTTCGCCTACCCGACCGAGCGGCGTCGCCTGTCGGCATGCTTGGTCGAATTCGGCCAATTTCTCCCCCATGTAAAATTGTTCGGATTCGGTCCCGATAACGCCCGGGGCAATGGCATTCACCGTAATTTGTCTGGGACCCAATTCGGCTGCTAAGTATCGCGTTAAGGTCTCAATTGCAGCCTTGGCGGAGGCAATATTGCCATAACGCGGCAAGGTATAATGCACCCCGTGACCGCTTATCGTAATGATCCGCCCCGAGTCCTTCATTAAGGCAACAGCCCGTTGTGCCGACAGGACGAAGTTGTCGACCAAAAGCTGATAGGTTCTCTCTAAATGATGCGGCTTAAGTTCCAAAACGGGCTTAAAAGCCGAAGCCGCTGCATTCGCCATAAAAATGTCTAACGTCCCCCAGGACTCCCCTATTGTGTCAAATAGGGCGTTAACCGCGTCGGCGTTCTCCAACTCGGCCTGGATTACGAGCGCCTTTTGCCCGAGGGATCGAATCTCCTGGGCCACCGACTCGGCTTCGGAGGCTTGGCGGCGATAGTGCACCACCACGTCCGCGCCTTGTCTGGCAAAAGCCAACGCACTGGCGCGCCCAATGCCACGGGAACTGCCAGTGACCAAGGCCTTCTTACCTTCTAGCAAGCTAGTGCCCCTTTCTGTCCCGCAATACCGATGTGATAGTAGGACTTCAAAACAATTTCATGACTTTGGTCATCCAAACTGGCGTTAAGATAGGGG
>JAKAAL010000014.1 GCA_021802375.1 Bacillota bacterium
GCGGGTGCACTTAGATAATGTGGCAGATTTGATCGAAACACTTTCGGCTACCCCGGCCAATCCCCCCGAGCCAGATTTGGAGATTGGCCAAGTCTCTCTCATGATCTACACCTCGGGCACTACCGGCAGTCCCAAAGGAGCCATGCTGACCTACCGCAACGCGATTTTCAAGGCTGCTGCGGGATGCGTCTCCAACGGCGTCACCGCTAAAGACGTGACCCTGGCGACTATGCCTTTGTCGCACATTGCGGGTCTCTTGGTGGGTCTGAACTTGGTCATCTATCAAGGCATCAGCGAAGTACTGCTATATCGTTTTGATCCAGATGCGGCAGTCCAAGCCATTGAGCAATACGGCGTCACCTGGTGGCTCAGCGTGGTTCCGATGAACCGTGCCATTCTCGATCGGCTGGGGACAAAAAGCCCTCGTTTGACGTCGCTACAACATAATCTTTGTACCAGTTTTGGAATGCCCTTGACCGAGGACTTGGCTCACCAATGGCAAACATTGACCAACGGGTGCCGGATACACGAGTCGTCCTATGGGTTGACAGAAACCCATACCGGCGACACGGCCATGCCGGTCGATGCGATTCGCTGGGGTACCGTGGGGAAACCGGTTATTGGCTGCCAGATTCGCATTGTCGATCCGGATACGGGCCAAGAATGCCCTGTCAATACCCAAGGCGAGATTGCCGTTCGCAATCCAGGGGTGTTTGCCGGATATTGGCACGCACCCGAGGCTACGGCGGCAGCGTTGCGAGACGGGTATGTGCTGACCGGAGACGTTGGCAAGATGGATGATGACGGTTACCTGTATTTTCAGGGTCGATTCAAAGAAATGATTAAAGTCTCGGGATACAGCGTCTTTCCTGAGGATGTGGAATCACTGCTCATCCATCATCCCAAAATAGCGCAAGTAGCCGTCATTGGGATAACACATCCGTATCATGGAGAGGTCGTCAAGGCATACGTTGTGGCAAAGCCTGGAGAAACTCTCAGCCCGGAAGAGCTCATCGATTGGTCCAAGGAGCGGATGGCTCACTATAAATATCCTCGCGAGGTTGAGGTGCTGGCTTCGCTGCCCGCTACGGGAACAGGGAAAATATTGCGTCGCATTCTCAAGGAGCGACAGCAGTCGACATCGGATCCTGGCCGCAACCAACCGCCAAGAGCGTGACATTCCCCGGGGGTCTTGTTGGCGAGGTTTTCTCGACCGATGGGGCTCCCTGGTATGGGAACAGCGAATGTTTCCGGTACAAATTTGCATTAATCTATGTCGAAGAAAAATTCGAAAAATACTATAGACAAACATACCATCCGGGTGGTATGTTACAAGAGTCGCAAGCTAACTCTCAAAAAAAGTGAAGCCTATAAGCAACTGGCCGTACTCTGATGTGCCCGTCAACAAAGGCGATAGGCGCGGGCGAGAGGAAAGTCGTGTGCGGGCACTCGGCAAAATTTCTATTCTTATCACGCTTTAGCCATAAAGCTGTGTGCAATCCCAGAACGCATCCCGAATCATCTAGTCCATGGGGTCTAACGAAGAGGAGCGCCGATGACACAACCAACGGAATTTCATGGATTTCAACCCTCGGAGGAAACTGCTCTTCTACGCCGGCGGGTTCGCAGTTTTATCGAGACATGGGTAATTCCATTTGAAGACGCGATGATTGACGGAAACGACGATGGACGGGCGTTAAAACAGGTGCAGGAACGCGCCCAAGAGCAGGGCCTGTGGGCTCTGGGGCTGCCCCGAGAGATTGGAGGGGGAGGCTTACCGTTTTTAGATTACGTGTATGTCAATGAAATCATTGGGCGCTCAGAGGCGGCCATGGTGGCCCTCGGCACTCACCAAACCCAAGACACGCTAATGCTATACCGGTATGGCACGGAAGAGCAAAAGCGCCGATGGATTCCAGGATTGGTCGATGGGTCGATTTGGCCTTCGGTGGCCATGACGGAACCGGAAGTTGCGGGATCCGATCCAACCCTCATTCAGACCTCGGCCGAGATCAAAGACGGTCAATGGGTCATCAACGGACATAAATGGTTTGCGACATATGCGAATAAAGCTGCCTTTACTACCGTGTTCTGCATTACTGATCCGCAAGCGGTTTCTCATCGTCGGGCATCAATGATTCTGGTTCCCACTGACACGGCGGGATATGAAATCGTGCGTGTGGTAAAAACCATGGGCCATCAAGGGGGAAACCACTGCGAGCTGCGCCTGAAAGACGTGCGCGTGCCAGTGGACAGTCTCATTGGTCCTCGGGGAGAAGGATTTCGCATTGCACAAGGCCGCCTCGGCCCTGGCAGAATTTATCATGCCATGCGATGGCTTGGCCAGGCCCAAAGAGCTTTTGATCTGATGTGCCAACGTGCTATCACCCGGCAGTCTCACGGCTCTCTGTTAGCGGACAAACAGTTCGTTCAAGGGTTCATTTCGGATTCCGTGGCTGAAATTGAAGCATGCCGCTTGTTAACCCTGCAAGCGGCGCATGAATTGGATACGGGCCGCGACGCACGTATCGCGGTTTCTTTAGTGAAGTACGTGGGAGCGCAGATGCTGCACCACGTGGTGGACCGAGCCATTCAGGTGCACGGTGCGCTTGGCCTGACAGAGGACATGCCGTTGGAGCGGATGTATCGGGAGGCGCGGTATGCCCGCATTTATGATGGCCCGGATGAAGTGCATCGCATGCTGGTGGCCAGAGAAGTGCTCAAGCGGTACCAAAATGGTCAGACGTGGGATCCTGGTGCGGAAAGCTAGTGGCGCACAGTGCCAAAAATTTTGGATGTTTATTGATCTTTAGTGGGGCGACTCGCAACCACTTGATGGAATGCGGCAGAGGTTGAAGGGGTCATGACGGAAGGAGACAAAGAAATGCTAAATTATTATAGTATTGGGGTTGATATCGGCGGCACCTTCACCGATTTGGTAGTGGCAGACGAAACGGGGCAGGTGTTTAGCGCCAAGGCATTTACCACGCCGCATGATTATTCCGAAGGAATTACCAATGCCTTGGACACTGTTGTCGAGCAATTGGGGCTGTCGGTACGCGACTTGTTGTCAAGGACCCGTGTCTTTGTCAACGGTACCACAATTGTGACCAATGCCCTGGCCGAGTTAAAAGGCGTCAAGGTGGGCCTTTTGACGACGCTGGGATTTAAGGACACACTGCGGATTGCGCGTTCCGCAAGAACCAACGACTTTAATTTGCAGAGTCAGGTTCCGCCTCCTGAGCTGGTATCCCGGGATCATGTGGTGGAAATACATGAACGCATTAATTACGCGGGTGAAGTGGTCGTTCCGCTAGACGTCGAGCACGCAACGCGGCAGATCCGAAATTTAGTCGAGGTGCAGAACGTTGAGGCACTGGCAGTATGCCTTCTCTGGTCGTTTCGCAATTCCAACCACGAACGCATCATAAAAAATATTATCCACGAATTGTACCCAACGATGTTTGTCACGATTTCATCCGACATTTACCCGGTATCGCGCGAATATGAGCGCATGGTCACTACAGTGCTCAATAGCTATTCATCACGCGGGGCGGAAAGCTACCTCGTTAATCTCGAACAGCGTCTTCGAGACCGGGGCTTGACTGTGCCAGTAGGTATTATGCAGTCTACCGGTGGCATTACATCGACCGACGACGCCCGGCAAAAGCCGATTCACTTGTTAAACTCGGGACCCGTGGGTGGCGTTGTGGCCGCGAACCGTTTAGGAGAACTGTTAGGGCTTAAAAATATTATTACCGCGGATATGGGCGGCACCAGTTTTGATACCGCCGTCATTGTCGAGAATCAAATTGGACATATTCATCGGGCTCGGGTAAATCGGCTGGACACGGGATTATCCCTGGTGGATATCCACGCCATCGGCGCGGGAGGCGGTAGTATCTGCCACGTTACCGATCAGGGGTTGCCTGAGGTCGGCCCTGAAAGTGCGGGAGCCGAACCCGGTCCCGCATGTTATGGCCGTGGCGGTCAAGAGCCTTGCGTCACGGATGTAGCCGAGGCTATCAATCTCATTGACCCTCATTATTTTTTGGGCGGAGCGCTGACATTGGACCAAGAACGCGCTTTGGAAGTCATCGAAGAGAAGATTGCGAAGCCTTTGGGTCTCGATACGGCGCATGCCGCGGCCGGTCTCTATGACTTGGTTGTGTCCAATATGAGCAATGCGGTACGTGCTGTGACTATTGAACGGGGGCATGATCCGCGCGACTTCGCATTGCTGGCATACGGCGGGGCTTCAGCGCTGTATATCGCCGCTATTGCCCAAGACATGGGAATTCGGCGCGTGGTCATTCCCCATCACGCATCGGTCTTTTCCGCTGAAGGACTATTGTTATCTGACTATAGCCGGAGCAGTGTGCAGACCGTCAACTGGAACTTGGCCAAAGGGAATATTTCCGAACTCAATACCGTATTTGACACCCTCTCGCAACAGGTCACGGCGTCGTTGCAAGACAACGGATTCAGCGCGGGCGATATTGACCTTACGTGGGAGGGCGACTTTAAATTTGGTACGCAGGTGTACGAGCTCACTATTTTGATTCCGCACAAGGAACTCACGGAAGAAGACAAGGCCCTGCTAGCTCAGCGGTTTATTGCGGAGTATGAGCGTCTCTATGGACAGGGCGCTTCCTGGGAAAATGCGGAGAATCTCATTGTGATTCTCAATTTACGGGTTACGGGAGTCGGCCGCACCGCCAAACCTGGATTTGTTGCAGGCACGCTGGGTGGTTCCGATGCCTCCGATGCCTCTATTGGCAATCGCCAAATATTTTTGCCTGACCGGGAGACGGAGGAATCCGTTTCCATTTTCCGCGATGAACGGTTTTTGCCGGGAATGCGCATCTCGGGTCCGGCTGTTATCGAGGCGCGAGATACGACCATTTATGTGCCCTACGGAGTGGAGGCGGAGATGGATGTGTACCGGAACTATTCGTTAACGTTGGCATGAGAAGGTGCTTAGGGAGGGGACAGCTATGAGCAGCAGTGAGCAGGTTCATTCATACGACGCTTTTACAGCGCAGGTTATTCAGCAACGTCTGAAGAATGTGGTAGAGGAAATGGCGACGATGTTGTTGCGGACGTCTGGGTCGCCGGTGCTGACCGAGGCGCAAGATTTTTGCACGGCAATCTTCGATGTGGACGGTGAGCATGTAGCTTTTTCGGGATATGTTGTGGCTCATCTCGGATCCTCACTACTCGGGGTGCAAGCGGTAATCCGTGAGTATGGACTCGAGGACATTAGTCCCGGCGATGCATTCATTTGCAATGATGCGTACACGGCCGGCGCCATCCATCAGGGAGATGTCGGGGTGATTTCTCCGATTTATCACGACTCGCAACTGGTGGGATGGGCTTTTTCTAACGCCCATGTGTTGGATGTCGGTGGAATGTCACCGGGAGGATGGGCGCCCGAGGCGTATGATGTCTTTTCCGAGGCGTTAAGTCTGCCCGCGATCCGAATTGCGGAAAATGGCCGCATCTTGCGCGACATTCAGCGTATTATTATGCGCAATGTTCGTGTGCCGGTGCCTGTCATTAATGATATTAAAAGTTTGATCGTGGCCAATCTCACCGCGGAGCGCCGCGTTCAGGAATTGGTGGCAAAGTACGGGCTGGAAACCTATAAGATGTACTGCGGAGTCAATAAGGAATTGGCAGATAACCTTATCCGCAAGCGCGTTGCATCCATACCCGACGGCGTGTATCGGTCCCAAGAATGGGTGGAATATGATGGACATGGGATCCAGGAATTGTATCCGCTGATGTGCAGCGTTACCGTGGCGGAAGATCACATGACGGTGGATTTGAGTGGTTCAGCAGCCCAATCCAATGGATTTGTGAACGCGGGTCCCGGCGCGATCATCGGCTGCCTGGAAGGCGTACTGGTGATGATGCTGGGGTCCGATGTGCCGGTTAATGCCGGAATGTTTCGCAGCATGGAGATTAAGTTCGGTGATCCCGGCACCATAGTGAATCCACTGCCTCCGGCGCCTACCTCGTGTGGGCATATGGAAACGGGTGGCAAGACCGAAAAAGCGTTTATTGAAGCGCTCACAAAAGCTCTGCAGCTGAGCCAGGATCCATGGGTCCGCAATCGGGTCGCTGCGATAAGCCACAATTGTTGGCCCGGCAATGCGTGGATTGGGTTGGACCAATATGGAGAATATACTGCATTTCCCGTATTTGACTGTGGCTCAGCCGGAATTGGCGCTCAAGCTACAGGAGACGGGCTTGATGTGGGGGCTTTCGACATGCAGTTGAACAACGGAATTCCCGAAGTGGAGACCAATGAAGGGGTTTATCCTATGCTCTACTTATATCGTCGGCTCCATGTCAATTCGGGCGGACCGGGATTCTACCGCGGGGGGCAAGGGTTGGATCTGGCATGGGTACCCTATAACCATGGTCAGGGACTGTTGGGCACCATGGAAAATGCGTGTGGGCAAATGCCAGCCCATGGAACGCTGGGGGGATATCCTGGAGCGGTTACTGTATTCCTCAAGTCGGATAATTTTGACCTTGGCCAGTACATTAGGGAACACGGCCGAATGCCCGGTCCCGACGACGTGACCGGATTGATTCAGTTGCGCAATCACTTAGCATCCACCACATTGGGGCCTTACGGCGTATTTCGCCAGATAACGGGAGGAGGCTCAGGCCTTGGGGACCCGCTGCTGCGCCCACTGGCCTGGGTTGAACGGGATCTGCGCGATGGATACATTTCGCCCATGCTGGCTAAGGAAGCATATGGAGTCGTATACAATGATGAGGCCAAACGGGTTGATGCACAAGCCAGCGAGGCGCTGCGAACCCTCTTGCGCACAGAGCGTCTGGGCCATAAACCGCTTAAGGACTTTACCAAAGAGTCGCCGACATTCTTCCGGGCACCGCTCGGCGTGTTCGATACGCCGGGACGCAGGGAAATCTACTGCGCATTTTGCGGTACGGATCTCGGGATGCGCGAGGATGAGCAGTGGAAGAAGCAAACGGTGGTCCGGTCCCATGAATTGATGGGAACCATGCGCCGCATGGGCATTGAATGCCAGGGTCTAGAGGGCTATCGTCGGGATCTCGTCGAGTATATTTGCCCCGATTGCGGCACCATGCTGCAAACCGAGGTGTCGGCCAGTTTAATTGAACTGGCGCCGATGGGCACTTAATTTTTGAGAGGCTGTGCCAGGGGCCCTATCCCAAAAGGTTCTCACGGAGGTGCGTTAATGCGTATTCCTGATTTGGTCTCGTATCATGCTCAGATGCGTCCTAACGCTGGTGCCTTGTTGGCTCCCCAACGCTCGATTGCGGTGAGTTGGCGTCAACTGGACCGAAGAAGCAACCGCTTTGCCGCCTGGCTGATGACGCAAGGAGTGGCCAAAGGGGACAAAATCGGCCTGTTTCTGGATAATCAATGGGCGGTGGAAACCGTTATTGCCTATTTGGGAGTTCATAAAATCGGTGCCGTGAATGTGCCCATCAACACCCGTCTAAGGGGGCATGAACTGTCATTTATTATGGCTCAGTCCACCTGCCGACGTATTATAACCAGTCGTGAAGGGCAGCGTGTCTTATCAGACATCGGGGTTGATGATGGGTTTGAGGTTCATTTGGTTGAGGAATGGGACTGGAATGGGGAGCAAGATGCGGTAACCATACCATGGGAATTGCGCATGGGTGATGAGGCGGACTTTCTCTTTACGTCGGGAACGACGGGGAAGCCCAAGGCCACAGTGCATACGCATTTCGGCGCGATGCATCTGGCCATTAGCGCCGCTACCGCTATTTCTTTAAGCGATGCCGACATCTATCAAACGGCGATCCCGTTTTATTCATCAAGTGGGTGCCACACCTACTTGCTGCCGGCTCTTTTTGCTGGCGTTACCATGGTTATTGATCCCGCGTTCGATGTGCATGACACGATTCGTACGATGCGCAATCTAGGCACGACCGTTTATTTTGGAGTCCCAGCCATGTTATTGCTCCTGTTAGGATCCGATGAATTCCGCGGCGACTTGCTGAGTCGGTGGCGTCTATGCCTCTACGGAGGATCTATTATGCCCTACGATGCTATAAATAAGATTCGTCGCCGATTTCCGGGCGTTGGTTTAATTAACTTTTATGGGCTGACGGAAGCTGGGCCGGGAGGTACCATGCTGGATGATCGATATGCGTTGGAGAAGATTGGCGCCGTGGGGCGGCCAATCCCTCCGTTTACCGAAATTCGTGTCGTGGACAGCGAAGAAAAGGATTTGCCGGTGGGGGAAGTGGGAGAGATTTATATCCACACGCCCAGTGCCATGGTGGGGTACTTTCACAACCCCGAGGAAACGGAGAAAATCAACCGAAACGGATGGATCGCGACGGGGGACTTGGGTCGGTTGGATGAAGATGGCATTCTCTATATCGTGGATCGAAAGAAAGATATCGTGATTCGCGGGGGATTCAATATCTATCCGTCTGAGATTGAGCAAATAATCTATGAGCATCCTGCTGTACTGGAAGCCGCAGTGGTGGGTGTGCCCCATCCAATATTGGGCCAAGACACGCACGCCTTTGTCGTAGCAAAGCCAAACCAGGACATTACACGGGAAGATTTGTTAGAATTTCTCCGCGATCGTATTGCCGATTTTAAAATTCCCCGCCGTGTGACATTTGTCTCCGCATTGCCTCGTAATGCAATGGGTAAAGTGCAGAAGCAGGATTTGCGCGCATTGCTGGAGCGGGAGAGATCGGATGAGGCGTAATGAGGATGGGAGGCGTCTGAGACCACGTGGCAACTGCAGCCTTAACAGCTACGGTAGAGAAATATTTACAAAATCATCGGAGTACTGATGAACGGATCTGCGTGGTGAATTTGCATCGCTCGTCGGATGGATGGTCCGACGAAACGTATCTGATCGAGTTGCAAGTGCAGCAAAGCGGTGGGACTCAAATGGAGCGGATAGTGATTCGCAAGGAATCTTCAGGCCTGACGCTGGAACGGATGAATCTTCGACATCACTACGAGACGTTAAGGGCTCTTTCCGACGATACGGCGCTTCCTGTGCCGCGTCCTTTGTGGTTTGAGTCGGACGCGACGGTGCTGGGAACGCCTTTTTTTGTTATGGAACTTTTGCCGGGCCGCAACATCGTACCATGGTCTCGCGAAGGGAGGCAATTTTTTGGCGATGCTCCACGACGCGCCAACCTAGCGCAAGAGTTTGTGGCGTATTTAGCCGAAATTCATGGGGTTAATGTGCGAACCACAAGTATAGGCGCCACATTGGGAATTCCAGAGAACTATCGCGCCTATCTCTCGCAGAAGCTTTTGTTGATGGAACGAGATTATCTAGGCGTCAAGGACGGAACAGAGGATCCAGTCATTGACGACGCTCTGTGTTGGCTTCAGGAAAACCAGCCGGATACCGGGCTCTTAACGCTGGTGCATGGTGATTATCGATCAGGAAATTTGCTGTACGCGGGGGACCACATTGTGGGAATTCTTGATTGGGAGCTGGCGGAAATCGGGGATCCCTATGTGGACATTGGCTATGTGTTTGCCAAAGCAAATCGCATGGACAGCTCGCTTTTGTCATACTTGATACCGTCTGAACAATTTATTGAGGCCTATCAGTCATTAATGGGCATACAGATGGATATGGCGCGCGTGCAATATTTTGAAGTCTGGCATCATGTGAAATTTTATATTATCGCGGCTATGGGGAAAATCGCCTTCAAGCGGGGCGTCACCAGAGACTTGCGCCTCTATCGGCAAGGGGAACGGCTTCCCTTGATGCGGGACTTGATTGCCGGCAGCATTGGGTACTAGATAGGAGGCAACTAGATGGCTTATGTGGTCGATGTGCTGGTAGAGGTTCTAAAAAACACAGTTATTCCGGCATTGCCGGAAAGTTACGAACAAGAACAGGCTCGAGCAATGGTGGCTGTGTTGCGTAGCATCCCCGTTGAACATAAAGCGTTAGATAGGGTGTCTCAAGAGAAGGTTGCCCTCATTGAAGCACAACTGCAATCTTTATCCTTCGAAGTGGGGTTAACTCCTCCTAGGCCCACTTTTGATCCTAAAGAAAGCCCACAAGATCGACTTGAACATTATAACATGTGGTTATCTACTGCAATTCGGGAGTCTTGCGGCAATTCTCAAAGAGATGAATTGAGGAGGAAAATTAGGAATCTATTGCGTCAACAGATTGACTGGGAAATGTCGCATCAAAATGGGCAAAGAGCAGATTAGGATGGTATGTTAGGCGGTCGAGTACTCATTTCTGCAAATTCGTTCCTGGGTGTTCTACCCCACGGTCCTCGCTAGAAGGAGGCCGCTGTTTACCGGCCTGGCAACACTGGCCCCGTTTCCGCAAATCCGAATGTCGCAACCGGCGCCGCTTGCGGCCGCGGATTGCGGCGCCATAGGCTGCTAAGATGATAGGACTCAGCTTAAACCGCCTTGTGATCGCGCATCGGATAGCCCAGAAATCCAGTTAAAGGGATGGTTGTCGGCGGTACCCCAGCGCTCAATATCGTCCAGAGTTCGGGTTGCGAGGTCATCCGTCGAGGTAAAACTGGCGTGCGTCAGCACGCGCTGTCCCTCTATCTACAAGAAAATTTCCGCTTGATTGACGCACGCCAAAGCCTGTAAGGAAACTCAAATTGGGCCCACAAGTAGGCTGCACTTAACTGGAGCGTGCCATCCACTGCCACCAGGGAGTGCCTTGGAGCCATCTCACCGGAAAGCCGACGGTTGCGCGGAGCAACCGTTTGACAATACAATAGGTACTCTGACGGCAACCGCTTGAGCACGCGAGCGACCGTATCCATATACGAAATCGTGTCGAGTTAGGGAAATGCGGCCTGCAGCGGTTCCCACACGGGGGGCTGAGTGAGATCACGATTGCCAGCAAGCCGGGAGGCGCACTGTCACAACAACAGCATTACGGTATACACGAGTACCCCGGTCAGCTTGTGCGGAATCTCCGAACTGGCACAGATCGGGTAACTGTGCGAAGCGTTTGATTCACCCAGGGAACCTTGTGTACAGCGTATCGCACTTGACCTCCGGTTTCTCGGCACTGGAGGCATAGTCACTTTGGGCATTGGGGTACGTGTGAGGGCAGAGTCTTTCGGGCTTGCCCTCTTTGGTTCGCCAGACGTGGGAACCCGCCGCGTATCGTTGAGATCTTGATGAATTCATGATGATACACTGCCTCGTGAATATTCAGTCCCTTTTGCGATAAATTTTTTGCATGGGCATCTGGGTCCCCTATAGTGTCAAGGTTTCAATTTTCGTGTTTCATAGCTATCGAGGCGTATGACCATTGACAAAACCGTGACTGGTCAGGTAGATTGTATTTTAATTAGATAACGCAATACGCGATGAAAGAGAAGCAACGAAATTCAGCATTGCCGCAGCGAGCCGGGATTTGGTGAAAGCCCAGCCATGCTATTCGTTGACCCGCTTTGGAGCAGTTGGTGAAAAACCGACCGGGACCTCCCGATATTGAGGATTAAGTGGCTGGATTTCAGCAACTGAGGTGGTACCGCGGTCAGTCGTCCTCAATTGAGGACGACTTTTTTGTGATGAATCGCTTTTCTGAGGGGGATCCTAATGCGTTGGGTTATCAAAATTGGAACCTCGAGCGTATGTGACATCGACGCTCGGTTAAGTCAGGAAAAAATCGACCGATTTGTCTCGCAACTTCGGATCTTGGTGTCCCGAGAACATGAAATATTAGTGGTAACCTCGGGAGCTGTGGGGGCCGGAGTGGGGGCAGTAGGCAAAACTCCCCAAGATGTGACTGATAAGCAGGCGTTGGCGGCCATTGGGCAAGCCCGCCTGATGGAAGCCTATCAACGTGCTCTCCATCCTATAATAGTGGGGCAGGTGCTGCTTACCCGCCAAGACTTGGAGGACCAAGACCGCCGACAGGCCTCCCGCAGCACACTGGAGCGGGTACTAAGTTGGGGTGCGATTCCCGTGATTAATGAAAATGACACGGTCACAGATGCAGAAATTCGCATTGGGGACAACGATACATTGGCAGCTCGAGTGGCAGTATTAATGGAGGCCCACCGATTAGTGATTTTGTCTGATATCGACGGTCTCTATACGGAAAATCCTAAGAAAAACCCCGGGGCGCACCGAATTGAAGCTGTGCCTTGGGTAACTGCTGACGACATGCAGCGATTTAGTTCCGAAGAGCGTGGCGGGCTAGGCACTGGAGGAATGGCTACCAAATTGGAGGCTGCCCGGATTGCCCAGGAAGCGGGCATCGGCATGGTTCTAGCGGCAAGTCAAGAACCCGATGTGCTGGACAAGATTGAAGGGATTAAATCTTGGCAAGGTGGTACGCGATTCTTAGCGAAAAGGGGAATGATTCGTGCTTAATCAAATGCTGCAGCGCGGTCGCGCTGCGCAAAAAATCCTGGCAATGGCCTCTGGTGATCAACGCAATCGGGCGTTGTCGGAAATGGAGCATTTGTTGCAGCATCGCTCCGAGGAAATTTTAAAGATCAACCGTGATGAAGTGGAAAAAGCGGCGGCATCCGGCTTAAAAGGCCCTCTGCTCAAACGGTTGATGCTGGATGAGCACAAGATTGCCAACTTAGCTGATGGACTTCGTGTGGTGCGTGATTTGCCTGATCCCTTGGGCAAGGGCACCGGCCGTTGGCAATTAAATAACGGGTTGCGATTGGAGACGATTCGGGTTCCGCTTGGCGTTATCGGCCTTATTTATGAAAGTCGCCCTGGGGTGACGATAGAAGCTGCAGGACTAACCATCAAAAGCGGAAATGCACTCATTTTAAGGGGCGGACATGAGGCACTGGAAACCAATCGCATGTTGGCCGCATTGTGGCGCTACGCACTAACTCGGGTAGGTTTGCCCGAGGATGCCGTCCAGTTGATTGAGAATCCCGACCGTCAATATGCCATGGGACTGATGCATCTTGAGGGATTGGATCTCCTGATTCCCCGAGGCGGTGCTGGCCTGATTCAGACGGTGGTTCGGGAAGCGACTGTTCCTGTGATCGAAACCGGAGTTGGCAACTGCCACCTCTATGTGCACGAAGATGCCGACCTCGACATGGCGGTACGTATTTTGCGTGACGGCAAGGTTGGCAACCCGGCCGTTTGCAATGCCCTGGAAACTGTGCTGATTCATGAGGCGATTGCCGCGCCGTTTCTTGCTAAGGCAAAGCAGTTTTTGGCAGAATATGGCGTCGTTTGGCATGGGGATCAGGCTGTTTGCTTGATTTTGCCGGAGGCAATGGAGGCTACAGAAGAGGATTGGGCCAACGAATATTTAAGTTTGGATATTGCGGCGCGCGTTGTATCGGGATTGGATCAAGCTTGTGAACACATTGCTCAATACGGTACCTCTCACTCTGAGGCGGTAGTTACCGATTCATATTCCATCGGTCGGCAGTTCATGGACCGAGTGGATGCTGCGGTCGTCTATTGGAACGCGTCTACCCGGTTTACCGATGGATTTCAGTTTGGTTTAGGTGCCGAAGTCGGCATTAGTACGCAAAAACTTCATGCAAGGGGACCCATGGGTTTAGATGCTTTGACCACGACGAAAACTTTGGCTTGGGGCATGGGTCAAACACGAGATTTGGGCTGAATGCCCAACGCTATGCTTACAAAACCTGAATTGGGGAATCTATGAGGTTTTCGTCGCATTACCGGTGAGGTACCTTGTCGCCGACTCCGAGTGATCCGCAATCACGGCCCAATATCCTGCAACGCGCTCCCCTAAGCGAATGGGAATAATTAGTTCATGAGCCCACCAAAAGCTTCCGTCGGGACGTCTATTTTCCAACTCTCCTTCCCAGACTTGCCCCTGTTGCAATGTTTGCCATAGGTCCTCATAGGTTTGCCTCAGGGTAGTTCCCGCGCCGTTGATTCCCGGTTTCGCTCCGACTAAGTCGCTCCGGCTTCGTCCAGTCAAGTGTTCATAGGCAGGGGTTCACTTCAAGGATGATACCGTCAGTATTGGTGAGCACGGCTGCTACGGGCCATTCTGCCCATAATCCACGGACGGCATCGGTTAACCAGCCGAGCTCGGGGTACGGCAACGATTCCTTGAATTTCGGGCCATAAGACAAATAAATCCAATTTATCACTGGCCTATCTAGGATAGAGGAACACCTGCCGACTAGGAGGCCTTATCCCCTGTAAAGGGAAACACGGCTTGAGTTCCTAAGCGACGGTACCCGAGCTCACGATACCAACAATCCCGAATCCTATAATGATGACCGCGGATAATCTGCTAATCCATAAGATCGCCGCTCTGTTGACTTTGGGGATTGGTGCAGCATTGGAACCAAAAACCGGAATAAGGATTAGCTTCAAGAAGAGGTTGTGGGAAATGGGGCGACAAGGGCAATAGAAAATCATACATGATGGGTTACTTAGGTGACAGGGATCGGGCCGTTCTCAGAATTCGACACGTGCACTAGGATCCCTTGGGGCACACTCGCCTCCATAATCGCACTAGACCTTGATGTTAGCAGCTACGCAGAGACATGGTGAAATTCGCGCACATCGACTTCCACGCCCGCTTTAGCCGCCTGATCAGCGGCATGGTACACTTCATCGACCACGCCGTCGTCGAGATAACTCTCCCCACAGTTGGGGCAAATCTGGGCCGGCACCCGGCGAAAGACGATGAGGGTTTTGCCTCGCTCCACGGTGACCGTGGTCTTCCCAGCTTCCGGTGTTCCACTCTTACAAATCACGCAGGTCACGGGTTCCTCCTTGAAAAACTCGCATCCCATCGCATCGGATCCGGCTGATAGACGGTAATGACAATGGTCTCCTCATCGTGCAGATTATCCGCGACCACCACATGTACGGGACGGTCCCGGTCCCACCCTAGCAAGGCGACTGGGATACGGCGTGTCTTCTGGGTAACTTTCGATAGTCGTGCCCGACTGAATCACGGACTTCGCCACGGAGCGCTCGATTTCACGCTCGAACATGCGCTGAAGCGCATGAACACGATATACGAACCGACTCATACAAAACCCCTGATAGTCTTTTACTGACTATTCTACCATGGATTGTCGGCTCGGCTCCGGTGGCAATGCCGGAAGTCTTGACGACTCCTCGACGCCATTCCTTTACTATGCGAATAATGTACTATCCGGCCCGTTAATCCCCTAGGGATTGCTAGCATCGGATTCGTGACGACGGCCAAATAGGCTGCCAAGTCAGTGGACATCCTCCCCATAGCTAAAGCTCTAATCATTACCCACATCTTTTGCCATTTATTGGGTTTTTTCCGTATTTGACTCATCCCTTAGAAGAGGCCAAATTTGTCACTGACCGATTAACATTTCAACAAGAGATTGAACTGGTTGATTGATCATGATGTATGACTTGTAATACATGTGTGACTTGTAATAGGGGTAAGGCAACGATTCGTAAATATTCCGCCATAAGCCAGTTATTACCAGTTAAGAGTGGTCCGTGGGCAGGTCCGCCAACAAGGCATACTCGACCGACGGGGGCTGTCGTGTGAGGTCTAGCTCGTAGCGGCCGAACCGATTCACATGGGCCGTCCGATAGGGACTCAACGCCGCCAGAGCCTCCGCATCCAACCTCTGGCCGCTTTGTTGCAGCGTATGCAGCCCCTGGGTCATCCGGAAGACTAGTTGGGCATTTTCTTCCACCAGCGATAAACCCTCGGAACTTTTCCCGGTTTCTTGTCGCACTTCCCGGCTCCACCGTCGCACCATACTCGGACTGAGTGGATGGCGGCGGGCCACGATGGTTGCATTCTGCGTCTCCTGGACCTCATGAATCACCTGGGCTTTAAACTCTGCGGTATACGATTGGCTCATGCCACCCTCCTTATTTTGACCGTTCTTACCCTATCAAAAGGAGGCCGCACGTGTCACGTTTCATTAGGGGGTGGAAAAGGATCCTCCGACGACAGACAGAGTTCCGTACCCAAATCCCGTCGGTGGGCACCGCTCCAGCACCGACCTGATCCGCGATGAAACCCTGACGATATTGCGGATGGCCCGTCGCCCATCAAGAGAAAGCGGGCGGCAGGCGGTAGCCTGCTCGGATCACGGCGTGCCCAGAGATGACAACGCAATGGGCACGCGAATATTCTCTGTCGCCAGTTCCGGCCCCCCTCGTTTGGCCACGATTTTCCGCTCGGCCGCGGAACAACGTCAGCCGCCACGGTCGTGGCGGAATCCGAGACGCCCAAAGCGCGGAGACAGCAGTTTCAAAACCATCAAATATGGTAAAAACTGGGGATCACTCAGGGGGGTCCTATGGCTATAATCCACCGGGACAGTTGGTGGTGCCATCCGGCGACCACTAGGTCCGCCCACTCCCAAATGCCTAGTACACGATGGCTTTAATGCGTAATCACTCAAGCGATCACATTTTGAGCAATTTTCCATCAAAGGTCCATCGGAAGGGTTTGGCTAAATGTTCATTGTAGTAATCGATAAATTGACGAATGCGCTCTTCCAGCGCGGCGATGGACGCAAAACTGGCCCGATTGTTGAGTAAGCGGCGAACCAGGATACTAAACCCACATTCGATCTGGTTCAACCAGGAGCAGTGCTTCGGCGTATACAGAAATCGGATGCTGTGGAGCGTATTCTCTAAAAACATTTTCCGGGTGGCCTGACTCCAGAGAATGCCTGACCGGCCCTTTTTCCCCAATTCTTCTGCCGAGATGTCGAGATGGTCATGTTCAATCACGAAGCGCACCAGCGCTTCGGATTGATGCGTGTTGAGGTTATCGAGGATAAAGACATGTTTGTCTTCCGGATGCAGGTTCACCACGGCGTCGATATGCTGGGCGAAGTCGGCTTCCGTCCGCGTTGGTTGGATCAGGGGCGCTTCCACCTGTCCCGTGACGACGTCACGGGAGGCGATCAGCCCCGAGGTGCCATGCCGAATGTATTCAAATTGTAACTATTCAGGTACCCCCTTGTCTCGCACCGTTTCCGCCCGCGATGTGCTCCGTGTAGGTGATACGTTCTGCTTAAATTTCCCGTCGAAGTGACGGCGCTGAATTCCTGTGGAATCCACGCCA
>JAKAAL010000655.1 GCA_021802375.1 Bacillota bacterium
CAGTGAGATGGGTGAACCAGTAGCAGGTCCAGCAGATATCGTTATTGATCTTCTCCTAGCCTATCGAGACGTCCAGGCATGGGATGAGATGGTCATGCTGATTAATCGGATGCCGCAGCCACTTCAAGACAATCGGCTTGTTCGGGAGCAATTCGCCTTTGCATTAAATCGGCGCAATCAGGCGGGTGATCGGGATTCCGCAACCAAGATTTTGCTAGAAGTCATTCGGAAATTTGGTCCCAGCCCCGAAACGTGTGGAATCTTGGGACGGGTGTACAAAGACCGATTTTACGAAGCACGGGCCGAGGGTAAGAATTTCGTTGCGGAAGGCTTTCTCGACGAAGCGATTCGAAGTTATCGAATGGGCTTTGAGGCTGACCCGCGAGATTATTATCCGGGAATTAACGCGGCGACACTCTTGGCAGAGCGTGGCCGTGACGCCGACATGGATGAAAGGGACGAACTGTTATCTGTAATTCAATTCGCTGTTGCCCGTCGTGGAGGGCTAAATTCCGAAAACTATTGGGACTTAGCCACGATTCTAGAAGTTGCAGTACACCGGGCCGATGATCTGTTGGTGGACAGGAGTCTTAAGCGAATGGTAGCCGTACCGCACTTCTCATGGATGGTAGAAACTACCGTTGAAAATCTGAAAATGGTGAAGCGGGCATTGACGAATGTTGGTCAGTTCGCATGCGTGTCCTTGGCAGACAAAGCAATTTCTATTTTAGAGGAGATTTCCGGCGGAAGAGCATAGGAGGCTAGCGTAATGGGATTGAGCCGCGTATACGTAGGGTTTAGCTCAACAGATTTGCACTATTATAACTTGATGAAGGCGTGGAAGAAATCGGACAACACAGAGTTTAATTTTGCAGAGTGCGGTCTGCGACACGAAATCAGGTCGGAGGATGAGGCATATATCAAGTCCGTGTGCAGAAAGCACCTTAAGAACGCCGGCACGTTTATCCAATTGATTGGCGAAGACACACGGTACAAATATAAATACGTGCGTTGGGAGGCTGAAGTCGCCTTAGAAAAAGGGTGTCGAATTATCGGCGTCAATCTTGACGGAACAAGAGCGTACAATGACGACACGTGTCCACCAATTCTCAGAAACAAAGGGGCGTTGTTTGTCCCGTTCAAACTTAAGGTCATTCAATATGCGTTAGATAACTTCCAATCACAAACAAGCAAGAACTGGTCCTTCAAGGACTCGATTTACAAGAAATTGGGGGTGGAAGAATAGTTCAGGACGAAAACGTGCATGACCTTTTGGAGTCCAGTTACGTCCCTTGAATTGTCCCAGATGCCATTAGCCATTTTTCGTAAGTCTGCCAATCTAATGGAGTTTCGGTGCTGATTCGCTCGTGAGAGCTTAACCAATTCAAAAGCGCCGCCATCTTGGGATGGATTAGGTTAATCCCTGGCTTCACCCCTGGAATGAGGGGAATTGCCTGCCCTGTCGCCTGTTCCCAAAGTTCACATAAGGTGTCGGCTGTTTCGGCACTGCCTACCACCTCATATGTTTGTCCTTGGGCCATGTCTGCGTTGTCACATGCCCAAGTGACCATTCGGCCGACGTCAGTCAGAGTGGTCAACGGAATACGACTTTTCGCGGGCAGCACAGATCGCAACGTGGCAAGAAACAGACGCCCCACCAAGGGCCGGTACGGGTCGAGCAGCTTCTGAAGTGGCCTAGCGAAAGGTAGGCTAGCCCCACGAAAATCGTCCATGAATAGGCCCGGCCGCAAGATGGTGAATGGTAGACCTGATTGTCGTACTTTCTCTTCGAGGATGGCCTTGCCGTCGATGGCTGCCACGTTCTGCCGGCGTTCAGCGCCTAGTCCAGAACTGTAGACAATATGCGGGGTATTTCCCGATTCTTGGGCAGCTTGGATGACATTCGATCCTAGGCGTACTTCCTCTTTCAGGCCCAGATCCCAGAAATTCTGTACGCTAAAAATCCCTGTGACATTGCGGATCGCTGTTTTGAGGGAATTGAGATCCGACAGGTCTCCTTGGACCAGAATGGCTCCTTTGTCCTTAAGTATTTGAGCCCGGGCACTAGTGGGATTGCGTGTGAAGGCATGCACGGCCCATCCAGCATCTAACAACGCGCGGGCCGCGTGTCCGCCTTGATTGCCCGTGGCGCCGATGACCAGTATGGGTCCTTTCATTGTCATAATGACCGCCCTTGCGTAACAGCACGTCGATGCCATTGATGCCACGCGATAAGCCCAAGCGCGCCGGTCAGCTCGATGATGATATAGGACAGGGGTGCATTATGCGTGGGCAGCGGAAGCAGGAATCCTTGTGTGATGATGTGGGCCAAACCGAACAGTCCCGCAATGACTCGTCGGCTAAGAACGGGTGTCATGGGCCCAGTGATGATGCCGAGCCACACCCAGAGACTGAGGTTGGTTCCGTCAGACAGGATGGAGAGGAGTAGTACGGCCAATGACAAGACAATCCAGAGGATGATGCGGACCGCCCGGAGGTTGTGGGCCTTTCCCCATGTTAAAAGGATTGTGGCCACCCCCGCGCCGATCCACGGGACAAAGAACGGGAAGGGGACGGGACCATGCACCAGCCGGAAGACATTCGCGACATCGACCGCCAAACTGATGAAAAGGACGCCAAAGAGCCATGCGGGCTTTCGTTCGTTATCCATGGACAACTTGCCACCACCCTCCCAAGAGATATTTATCCGCCCCCGACGCCCAGGTGTTCACGTAACCGGAGACCCGGCCATTGCCGTGGGCTACAACTTCATTGACATCCCAATAAATCTTGGTGTTGGCAAATGCCGGCGCATCTTCGACCACAAAGCTCCACCCGTAGGCCGTGCCGCGGGTCTCCACATGGCCTTGCCGGTTGGCCATGAAATAGTCGCCGTCCGGAAAGGGATGGCGAATCCAGTCCCATGTATGGTAGCGCGTCACTTGGCTGCCATTATACGAAAAGCTGATGAAGTTCCACACAATCCCGACCGTAATGCCTAAGAAATCATTCCATCCGGTTTCACAGTATGCCCCCGACACAATGGGATTGCCGCCTGGCGGTGCCACGACCTGCATGGCCGTAGCGGCGAGCGGCGTGGGCGATCCCGGACTAGCATTGGTAGTTGGGACCCCAATTTTCACCAGTTCCGTTTTCCGGGCGGGATTGGCAGCAATCTCGCGGATAGCTACCGTCGCGCCCGGATTGACTGTGACCGCCGGCGGACGTGACGATAGCGGAATCTGGTAGTATCGCGCATCCCGCATATTAAAGTGCGTTGCATTCCTGGTTTCGGGGATGGTGACAGTAGCGGCATAGGCATGGGGACTCGGAAGCACTCGAGCCACCCCGGTGATTTGCCACGGAGTAGAACTCACTGGCATCCGGGAAGCGGCATGCCAACGAGTCAAGGCACTGGCCATGAATACCATTCCGACATGCCACATCGGGCGTCCCTCCTGTCTATATCGTCTTTGGTCTCACTCTCTCATCATTGTGGTCTCGAATAGTCGTCGCGGCACAGGGAGAGATCCGGGTATACGCCGGGGTATTTTGGCCGCTAAGGCAACTGTTCGCGGGCAGAAACGCCGAGTTTGCGATAGATATGGCGCACATGGGTTTTGACCGTGCCATATTCGATGGTGCAGAGCTTCGCAATCTGGGGCAACGTCTTTCCCGCTTTGAGATATTGATAGATTTCGCGCTCTCGCTCGGTCAACGTGTCCAATGCGTCGGTCACCGCAGGAGATG
>JAKAAL010000656.1 GCA_021802375.1 Bacillota bacterium
TCACCGGAACACTGGATGCAGTGGGAGGCCGGTGGAAGGCCCCTGTCTCGGGACCTACGGGAGCATGCGCCATCGCCCCAAATCCTCCATCTGCGTTCTGCAAGGTCAAACCATAGTTATATTGCATCTCGGCCACGTCAGGCAGCCCTGCATTTGCACTGGCAATAACGTCGTTAAAGGTGCTGACCCCATTTTCCCAATCCATCCATGTATAATAGCCGGGCCCCGCTTTCGCCCCGTAACCCTGGTAGGCAAAGCCCAATTCAAAGAGGCTGGCCACGTCTCGTTGAAGAGCCACGGGTTTTTTCTCTAAGTTCCATAGGGGCACGGCTAAAAAGTCCGTCGTCGTCGTTCGACTCACGCCGCTATCGGTGATTAATCCTTCCCTAGCTCTCACCATGTCTAAACGCCAGGTCTGGCGGTCGACCCCTGTGCCTGCAACTTGGCTCGCCCGCTCCAAAGCGGTAACCGCTACCGCATTCTCTTCCGCAGATCCCACCGAAGTAGGCGTTTGCATAAACGTTCCCCAGACGGGCGAAGACCACGTCACTAGGCGGTTGGCTCCACGCTCGATGGATTGTCTCAGCACGCCGCGCTCGCCTCCGCGTGAAAGTTCTGCAATCGAAGCCTCCGCCCATAGGACGTAGGCCGTAGCTCCCAAGGTCGCAAGACCATGGATATTCAGCGCCTGGTTCCATCCTCCTTGTGATGCCTCGTGGCGAGCGAGACGATCAACGATGGCCCTCGCGGCCGTCACCTGACCGCTTTCCGCCAGAGCGACGGCGACGTAGGCGCTGGTATTGGCACTAGCTGGCTTGCCGGTTTGTCGGGTCACAAGCCCTCTCGCCGAGACATGATCCGATAGATAGCCCAGGGCTCGTTGATAGGCGGTGGCATAACGTCGAGGATTGGACCCCGTAAGCATCATCGGAGCCGAAACACCAGAGCTGATCGGGATCGTATGGTGCGCCGAAGCCACGGAAGCCGCCCGCACGGTTCCGACCAAACCTTGCCACAGAAGTCCCCCTAACAATATCGGGATCCATGGTTTCACCGTCGTATTTCCTTCTCTCTTATTTGGATAAGCGGTTTCTGCATCGTTTCCTGTCAGTCTATCAAGCACTTTATACGATTGCACATACGTCGGAAAAATCGGCCACTCAAGAAGAAATTTCGGGCCATTGTCACGTTACACTTCGCATACCAATTTGCCCGGAATTTGACAAAGTATTTTGGAACGAGAGCCTGGCACGCCCTCATCCACGAGAAGGACGGCCAAACTCCCAATCGTTAAGAATTAAACCATTCGATGTGGACGTCCTGAGGGCGCACCTGAGTCGAGCAGTGGATCGTGGCTCGCTCATCCGGCAGCAACATCAAGCCATTGGGATCCATCGCTAAAAATTGGGAAGCATCCTTTCCATACAAAAACACCCCGACGGCCAACACCGACGAAGGATTATGCACCTCAACCCACTCCTTGCGACCCTGCTTGGAAGAGATGGTGACCTGAGCTGAGGGCAAGCGGCGCAGGGGTTCCAAGGGATGCTCCGCGTCTACGGTAAACAAATAGTCATTTCGTGACCACACCTCGAATTGAGTGCCAACCCATTCGACCCGCAGCAAAAAAACATCGTAGGGACAGGTCCGGACGTCCCAGGCCACACTTCCCACCTCTTGCACGGGCCCGCGGCGGTCAACCTCAAAACGCTCCTGCATGAGTATTTTTCCGTGCGCATCAACGATTGCTGCGTGAACCCATCCCTGCGCCGAAGCTCCGTGCTCATCATGGACAAAGACAGTACCGTCAAACCGCTCCCCAGAGCGATAGGCCAGCTTGGTGTAGCGCGCGGACACATGTCTCGCTGAGAATGCCTGTTTGACGACCTCGTAAGCGGGCTTTGGCGTGCCGTCGTACTCTAGGAGCGAAGTGTTTATGGCGTTGGGAAAGGGCTCGTTGCCCATCCAGATGATGATGCCCGAAGCCTCCGGTTCCCTTCGTCGGGTAGCTTCGACCGCATAACGTAAAGACTCCATCTGTAAATAACGGCTGGCCTGTAAAAACTTGCTGGTTTCATCGACGTCTTCGCGCCAAGGGCCAAAGAGCTCGCTCATCTTCTCCCATGCAATCCACCATGCTCCGCGATGCACCCAATATGGGTTGCCTTTGGTCGGAGGCCACACGGGGAGCCCGTCTGCATACCCTCGAAGGGCCTGCTCTCGCGCGGCCCCCGGAGTCCCCGTCTCCGACCGGAGCTGCGCATCATCCTGATTGAAGAGCCCGTAGTGCGTGCCGTCGCCAGAGTAGTCCCACGGACCATGAACGTCATGGTGCACCCCCCGCCCGATGTCCTCCATCGAAACGTTGAATCGAGGCCCCGAGGGACTTGCAGGAAAAAATTGGCGATCCCCGTCCAGTTCACGCACCAGCGCCTGGAGTCGTTTAATGTTAAGATGCCCCTCGTCCACCGGCCGGTAGCCTTCCCACATTAACTCGTTCCCTCCGCACCATACGGCCAGACTGGGATGGGAGCGAAGCTGAATGACGCCCGTTCGACTGACCGCTTCAAGTAGTTCAAGAAATTCAGGATTATCCGGAGGACTGTTGGTCAACCCGCTCGACGACTGCAAGAACTCCTGCCATACCAAAATTCCTAATCGATCGCATGTGGCGTAGAATTGCTGGCTTTCATGGATGGCGCCTCCCCAAACACGGACAAGGTTCGCCTGCATGGCCGAAAATCGTCCCAGGTAGGCGTCGTACTGCTCAGCTCGGATGGATCCTAAAAACGGGCTTAAGGGCACCCAATTGACTCCCTTTATGAACACCCGCCGCCCGTTCACCTGCAGCGTGTAGGGAAGGCTTGCTTGCGGCGCTCCAGGGTTTTTCTCCCAGGAAAGACGTCTAAATCCCACGCTTCGCACGGCCCTGTCGCACACGCTTCCCTCTTTATCCAGCAAGACCACTTCCACGTCATAGGTTGGGTGTTCTCCCAAGCCATTCGGCCACCACAATTTGACGGGACCTACTGCACTCTCATGCCGGATCTCCTGAACTCCTCCGGCCAGGGACATTTCAAAAGTTTTCTCCCACTGATCGGAGCCTTGGCTATCGATGAGACGGTAGCGAGCCTGATAGGATCCCGGTTGCAGTACCTCGACTCCCAGGTGAAGGTTCAGCCGTCCCCGGGCGAGGTCTTCATCCAAGCTGGCTTCGGGAAAGAAGTCGGCAAGTTTTACCCGAGAAAATGTTCTCAAGCTGACATCACGCCAGATTCCCACGGCAATCATTCTAGGACACCAGTCCCAGCCGTAGTTGAAGCGTGATTTGATTTTGCGGATGGTATGACTGTGGCCGATTTGTCCATCGACATAGGGGGCGGTAAAGAAAACTACCTGAAGCACGTTCTCGGTTCCCGGGCCCGTGTTCAGGCGTTGAGTCACGTCGAGCGTCAGCGGTTGAAACATGCCTTCAAACTTCGCGATACGCTCTCGATTTAAGAAAATCTCCCCGGAATAATCCAGCCCTTCAAACACCAGTTCTGAGCGATCTTGGATCCAATCCGATGACACCTCAAAGCGGCGTTCCATAACCCAATCACGATTATTAACCCACTCCATATCCATGCTGTGCAATCCAAAGTTGGGATCTTTAATCCAGCCAGCGCGTAGTAAATCGATGGGGATGGATCCTGGCACGATGGCAGGAATAGCGGGAATAGCGGGAGGAATCCCTATATGCATTTCC
>JAKAAL010000657.1 GCA_021802375.1 Bacillota bacterium
TATGGCTAGCGAAAAATTTTCCATGGGGCAAGGTCAATACATGTATTCGGTTGACGTTGATTGGTGGGGTCCACTTCCGGAAGGCATGGAACTAGGATACACCCACGGAATTGTCGTGGACTCTCGCGACCATGTCTACGTTTTTCATACGGGAAGTCCTTCAATTCTCGAATACGATCCTGACGGACATATTGTGGAGGCTTTTGGCCAGGAATTCGTCGGCGGGGCCCATGGGCTTTATCTTCACCGGGAACCCGAGGGTGAATTTCTCTACGTGACCGACATCGAGCGCGGGAAGATGGCGAAACTGACACTCGAAGGTGAAACTCTGCTGGAAATTGGAACCCCAGATCGCCCCGATATTTACGATGCGACCCGACGGTTCATTCCAACGGACGTCACCGTGGCGCCTAATGGTGATATTTACATTGCGGACGGATACGGCCAGAGCTGGATTCATCATTATGACGCGCAGGGGACGTACATGCACTCCTGGGGAGGCCTAGGCACCGAACCTGGACAGTTGAATTGTCCCCACGGGATTTCGGTGGACACCCGCCGAGGAGAACCGGAACTCTATGTGGCTGACCGTGGTAACCATCGGATTCAGGTGTTCACCCTGGACGGGCAGTCCAAGCGCTCGATTACGGACGATGTGGATATGCCTTGTAATTTTTGCTTTCACGGGGATCATCTGTACTTTCCCGACCTGCATAGTCGAGTCACCATCTTTGACGGCGACGACCGCTTGGTAACCCATTTGGGCGAAGATCCACAGGCGCGTCATCAAGCGGGTTGGCCTAATCTTCCCGAGTCGTACTATCGGCCGGATAAGTTCAATGCTCCACATCGCATCTCGGTGGACTCGCGAGGAAATCTATATGTGGCAGAATGGATCGCGCATGGCAGGCTGACGAAATTGATAAAGACTGTGGCGTCGGGGAACTAATTGGCAATGGCTTGGAGCGAACAAGCTTCTACGCGCTGTGACCGGTGCGGGCAGGGCAGGCTTTTGTCGGTGTCAGAAGGGTCCGAAGTGTTCGCGTAAGGCATTGGTGAACGCTGCGGCAGGAGCGCATAGGTACGTGAATCGCACTACGCAAAGCCAATCTAGAGTTTGAAGGACATCCAAGTCGGTGCCTGGGCGACTTGGTGACCGTCACAGAATCGGGGTCAAAGAAGGGGAGTTTCGGAGATGGTAGAGAAGGATCGAGAGGAAATTTTAGCTTTGTATGCGCCGCTTCGCGTGAGCGACGTGCGGGACGGAATGGATTGGAATATGATGCACCATTACGGTTCGGTGTCGCGAACCATCCGGCCCGTCTATCGCACTAGGGTGGTAGGCATTGCCCGCACCGCGCGCTATGTTCCCTATGAAGGGCCGGTGCCGACTATGACGGGCGAAGAATACACGGCCTGGGTTAGTTGGTATTACCGCGAGGTCTGCCATGATCCCTGGCAAAATGATATCGAGCCCGGCGATATCGTGGTTATCGATCAGGCCGAGGTGGATTGCGGCGTCTTAGGGTCCAACAATACCTTGGCAGGGTTTGCCAAAGGAGCGAGAGGCTATGTAACCAATGGAGGGGTGCGCGACACCGACGAGATCATTTTAGAACGAGTGCCCGTATGGTCCAACTTTATTAGCCAGAAGATGGACCAGGGACGGATCCGTTTCGAGGCCAAGGACGTGAAGATTCAACTTGGCGGAGTGTCGGTCGAGCCCGGCGATATTGTTGTCGCGGACGGCGATGGAGTCATCGTGGTTCCACGAAAGTTGGCCCGCGACGTAGCTAAGTACGCCCATCAGGAATTAGCTAAGGACAAAGTTGCAAGACGAAAACTATATTTTTCCTTGGGCCGGGAATTGGACGATAGCGTGAACTGATTGAGGAGGGCATCGATGAAACTTGCGGTAGGCAATGATCACGCGGGATACCAGTTGCGAGACGTCGTCCATCGGTGGCTGACGCAAGTAGGCGTCGAATTTGTGGATTTTGGCTCTGACACGAAAGACCCTGTAGATTTTCCCGATATTGCAAGTGAGGTGGGACGTGCCCTGCAGTCGGGGCAGGCGGACCGAGGCTTGCTTGTCTGTGGCACGGGCGTTGGTGCGTCCATCGCCGCCAACAAGATGAAAGGCATTCGGGCGGCCGTGATTCACGACATCCACTCGGCCCATCAATCTGTCGAGCATGACGACGTCAATGTGATGTGTCTTGGGGCACAAATTGTCGGCCCTTGGTTGGCTCAAGATCTCATCCAGGCTTTTCTCGCGGCCACCTTTTCGGGGGGCGAAGAGTTTCGACGTCGAATTGATAAGTTAGAACGTTTACGTGATCTCGAAGACTCGTAGAGGAATGTGGGCGGAGCCTACCGCGATGGGTGCCAAGGCGCGTAAAGGCCAGCGGCCCGACAGAACCAAGCCCTAGCCGCCCACGGCCTGCGCTAGCGAATTCCTTGCGGTATAGGAGAGGGTCACTTGGTTGCGCAGGCGACCGGCGCCGCTGGCTCTGCGTCAAACTTGACTGCGCAAGCGCTTCAGAGCGCCACACTTATGGGCGAAGGAATAGGATCGACCTAATGCCGCGGGTAACGGGTTTGCTCGTTTTCTGTTTCTTGGCTGTCGTCAGTCCAACTGTTCAGAAGCACGCCAACGGTGTATCGTAGGGGTATGATACCAAATCCGGTGCGCAATATAGGGATTTTGGCCCATGTCGATGCGGGCAAGACGACCACTACGGAGCATCTGTTATATTTGGCCGGCCAACTGCGAAAAGTAGGCCGGGTGGACGATGGCACGGCTTTTTCCGACTGGATGGAAGTCGAGCGGGCTCGGGGGATCTCCGTCCGTATGGCGGCTCTTTCCTTAACCTGGCAAGACACTGCCATAAACCTCATTGATACTCCCGGGCACGTGGATTTTTCTTCTGAAGTGGAGCGCTCACTCCGTGTTTTAGACGGGGCCATTTTAGTGATTTCCGCCGTTGACGGGGTCGATGCCCATACCGAAGCGTTGTGGCATGCCATTCGTCAGGCCGAACTACCTGTCCTAATTTATGTCAACAAGATCGACCGTGTGGGAACCGATTTGGACCAGGTGACCAGATCCATTCGCACCCTTCTCACCCAATCCGCGCTTCCCATTCAAGAAGTTCAGGGGGTCGGCAGAGAGCTTTCGGACATCACTGACCTGCTGACGGAAACGCGCTCATCCGGCATTTTGGAATGGCTCGCCGATTATGATGAGGAGTTGCTGGAGAAGTTTTTAGGCCAAAGCCCTGTGTCCCCTGATCGGATTCGGCAAAAGCTGGCTGAGTTGGTGGCTTCGCGGCAAGTGGTGCCCATACTGTACGGCGCCTCCTTGCGGGCAGTCGGCGTACGCGAACTGCTCGATGCCGTGGTGCAGTTCCTGCCGGCCGCCTCTCAAGCGTGGAATCAAGCGCTGTCGGGCTTGGTGTTCAAGATCGAACGTCATCCGCGAAGCGGCCGTGCGGTCTTCGTTCGATTATTTTCCGGGGAAATGCGGACACGCGACCTCGTGTTAAACCATACTCGCCAACTCGACGAAAAGGTGACCCAAATTCGCAAGTTAAACGGTCAGCAACAAATTGACACCGGTTTACTGCGCGCCGGCGATGTGGCTGCCGTATATGGGCTCAACCAAGCCAGGATTGGCGATGTGCTAGGCAGCCCGGAAGGGGTTCGCCACCCGGTTTCTTTGGGAGAAGCAGTAAGATCGGAA
>JAKAAL010000658.1 GCA_021802375.1 Bacillota bacterium
TCCCCTCTTAAACATAGAGAGGGAATGATCTATTTATGAATCCTTTGCTTAAAGTCGTCATAGGCGTTGCCAGCATAAGTATAGTTGCTTGGGCAACCATTACAGCAGTTGACGTTCATCATGCGAAAAAATTAAATATTGCGGCCACCCATGGATTGCTCAACCTAAATACCCGCTCCGAAATATTACCCAAAGGCTCTCTGATAGTCGAAGCGTTCGCCCCTTGGTGCATGTTCTGCGCAACTACTGCTCGCTGGGATGACGCGAAAGATGCCGCATGGGCGCACCACCATCATATGCAATTTGTCATGACAGACGTTTCACCAGACGGAGGGATCGGTATAGCCGCCAAAGCCCCAACGTTCGCTTCTATCAAATCCACTGCGCGTGATGGAAGCAGGATTCCATCACCCAACAATAAGGCAATCGCTGCGAATCTTCGTAGTTTTATTAACCTTTATCACCTACATGTTCCAGTTGACTTCTGGTCACAGGGTGCGCCACCCAAGTCATGGAATATCCGATCCATTCCAACCTTTCTCTATCTGAATCGTGACCATGATATTGTCAGTCGCCTTGTAGGTTACCAATCAACTGCACAATTCCAAAAGTGGGCCAATGAAATATTCACTACGGAAAACAAGTCGTAACCGACTTTCACAAAATTTAGAGCGACCATGCTCCGTGCTCCATCCTCAACCTGTCTTCCTTTGGTTTCATAATTTCAAGGGTTTAGAGACCTCACCAAGATCAGTCCAGAACTCACGAAAATCGGAAGACATCGCGCAAAGCAAGCGCACTCTCAGAAAACATTAATAACATAATACTCCATAAATACCGGGAGATTTGGCTAATTGAGAACAATATATGCTTGCGCGAGAAAATCAAATACATCTGCAAAAATGTTGACCAACAATGCACGAAACGCTTATCATATGATCGAAACGGGCTATTTGTACTTCCCGACACTTGGAGAATTTGCATGGCCCGGTATTTTATTACGTTTATTTATGTCGTCCACGAAAAATCGGATGACATCCTCATAAAATCCTTATTGGAGGATTTTCCAAACCAAAGTAAATTGCAGCAGCAAGTAATGTTACTTCACAGTGGGATATGTCGAAGGTTAAGAGGGGATTATTGTGAACAATATCGCCGTATTCGCAGATGACCTTACTGGGGCCAATGCATCGGCAGGATCCCTGTCCCGAGGGCTCGGCGTACCTGTTTTGGTTGCAGAGCGACTACCGGACAACCCTCAAGGCCCTATAGTATTGAATACCAGAAGTCGTGAAGACACTGGTCGCGGTGTCTTAATAACTCGGTGGACTCGATATTTATGGGCACATGGCTATCGGACTTTCGACAAACGAATTGATACTACTTTGAGAGGCCCTGCTCCTCGTGAATTAAGGAGTCTTATCGAAGCCTTACCTGAGCGACCGTGGGTTGCCGTGATTGCGGGCTATCCTCTTGCGGGTCGTACTACAGTTGAGGGACAACAGTTGATTTGGAATCATCCAGTCCATGAAGTCTTATCGGAAGTAACCACCGATATTGTTTCCGAATATCTATTTGGCGCCCAAGTTAGGACAAAATGTGTTTCGACAGCAAGCCTAAAACAAGATGTCGCGTTGCACGCTGTTGATCTTGCTCAAAACTATCACGAAGCAGTATTTGATGTAACGTCCGAAGCAGATTTGAAAAAAATATCCGTATTGTTAAATCATGTGCGTGTACTTTATAAGGGCCCAGTTATTACTGTTAGTAGTGGTGCAATACTGGAATATTATCCATGCCAACAGCCCATTCACATTGCAATAATTGTTGGCAGCCCAACCTCTACGAACGTCCGCCAAGTCAATTACATCGCCCAGTATTCGCAAACGATGATCATGCCAATTGACGAACCTCTACGTCACCAAAATCTGTCTTCAACGATTGTAATGCATTCCGGACTTCATGCAATTACGGCTGCATCGCGACGAAATATAATCGACCACCTTGCCGATTCAGCTTGTCATCGTTTAGAAGAACTAGGAGCACGAGACTGGGTTCCTCATCGTATTATTTTAACGGGAGGAGAAATGGCCCAGAGTTTTCTGGACCGCACACACGCAGACGGAGTCCGGATATTTTCATTGCTTGCTCCGTTAGTAGGTCAAGGAATTATCGAGGGAGGCAACTACAATGGTGTAGAAATCGTGACAAAGGGTGGCATGATAGGCGCTGATTCATTACTCTTCCATTTAACGTTACCACCTTTAATATCGCAAACGACCCTATCGACACTTTCTAAGGAGGAATTTAAGTAATGCATTCAAACAAAGATGTCCGGATGCGCATTGGTATTACAATGGGAGACCCAGCTGGTATTGGCCCCGAAATAATTGTCAAAGCTCTGAAGAATGCATCTCTATATGATTTTATGATCCCCGTAATATATGGAGACCCCGGGATTTTTCGTCAGATGATAGACATCCTCCAATGGGATGCTGAGATTAAGGTCATTCCCAACGCAACAGTTGCCCAAGGAAAATTTGGGACCCTAGACATTGTGCAAACCTCCCTCAATGATGGGCAAGTCAAATTTGGCGTGGTAAACCCAACGGCCGGAGATATGGCAGTAAAAGCGATTACGGAAGCCATTTCAGCAGCGCAACGACATGAAATTTCGGCTATCAATACAGCTCCCATTAATAAAGAAGCCGTTCGTAAGGCAGGATATCATTATCCTGGACATACGGAAATGTTCGCAGAGTTATTTAATGTCGACCATGTTGTAACTATGTTCGTTGTGGGTGACTTAAGGGTTTTCTTTTTAACACGTCATCATCCTCTCCGCGAAGCCATCCGGTTGCTAACAATTGACCAGGTTCATGAAGGTATCGTTCAGTGTGTCCAATATCTTCACAATCTTGGGTTTGCGGATCCTATATTGGCTGTTGCAGCGTTAAACCCTCATGCCGGAGAAAATGGCTTGATTGGGTCGGAAGAACTGGAGATACTTATTCCAGCAGTAAAACAAGCCCAGCAGGAGGGGATTCCGGTAGTAGGGCCTGTGCCGGCAGATGCTGTGTTTTACCAAGCACGCCACGGCCGTTATACGGGTGTGTTATCCCTGTACCATGATCAAGGCCACATCGCCACCAAGACTCTGGATTTTAATGGCACCGTTAGCGTAACTCTCGGCCTTCCCACGATCCGCACCTCAGTAGATCACGGAACGGCCTTCGATATTGCCGGTCGTGGAATCGCCGACGAGCACGGTCAATCGGAGGCATTAAGGGTGGCTCGCGACCTAGCAAGATTGAACCAAAAAGATCAATAGGTTAGGAGTCGTTACTGTCCAATTCTGTCAGGTATATTAATATCAGGGTTTCAGCAGACACGCAAGAGAAATTGCGGTATGCATGGTAACTCAAAATCATTTCAACGGCCATCCAACCCTTTGCAAAATCCTCACACTGTGGAACATAACTCTGTAGGGCAACCTGGTTGATTAATCTTTCCCCACGCCAAAACCCCTGAGGCTCGGTTCAGCAATGGCACAGGACCGGTCGAACTTACGAAAATGCGAAGAGCGCCCGGAACTGCCTCTCGCATTTCCGTGTGTTTCGACGCTTGTGGGCGGGTCTCCAACCTCATCCGTTCTTTAAGGTATAACGATTCCCCTTCCAACCCAGTCGACGCGAATATCGATTATTACGTCATCCATACATCAGGTTATCAAGGGAGCCCGTT
>JAKAAL010000659.1 GCA_021802375.1 Bacillota bacterium
CCTGCTGTTATTGTCTTGGGGGGCCTACGCTCCGCTCGGCACCTTTATGAATCATGAAGATTATCTGTCCGTGGTTCAGCGCAGCCGACTGGCTTCGGGGGCGCCCTTTCCTTTGCCGATCGTCTTGCCCGTGAGGCAGGACGTAGCCGACCGTTTGGAAATTGGCAGCATCGTCCGCTTAACCGACCGAAACGGCCTTGAGGCCCAGCTTACCGTGCAAGACAAGTTTGCTCGCTTGGTGGAACATGAGGCCTTGGAAGTGTACCACACCAAAGAATCCCGTCATCCCGGCGTGGCTGAACTTTTGAACACCCCCGATTGGTGCTTATCGGGCCCCATCCAAGTCATCAGGGAACCCCAGGCGCCCTTCGCCGAGCCAGCCAAGCCCGCCTTGGTCCGCGACCTTATCGCCCGCCATGGTTGGAACAGCGTCGTTTTCTTTCAAACGCGAAATCCCATCCACCGAGCCCATGAATATCTGCACAAGGTGGCGCTCGAGATTTGCGATGGTCTCGTACTCCATCCCTTGGTCGGTTGGACCAAGTCGGACGATATCTCTGCACCTATCCGTATGGCATCCTACCGCGTCCTTTTGGAGCAGTACTATCCCAAAGAGCGCACGGCTTTGGCGGTGTTTCCGGCAGCCATGCGCTATGCCGGACCGCGAGAAGCCCTGTTTCATGCCTTGGTCCGAAAAAACTATGGAGCTACTCACTTTGTGGTGGGACGCGACGCTGCCGGCGTCAGCGACTTCTACAAACCCGATGCAGCCCGCGAATTAGTCGAAGCTTGGGCAGACGAGATCGGCATTATTCCTTTGACTTTCGAGGCCGCTGCCTACTGCCCTCGCTGCCGAACGGTCTCTTCCCAGCGCACCTGCCCTCACCCCCAAGAGTGGTTTAGTCTTTCCGGCACGGAGGTCCGTCGGCGCCTCTCTCAAGGAGAGCCGATCCCCCAGGACTTTATGCGACCAGAGGTGTCAGAAGTTCTGAGCCGCGCCCTTGCAGCGCAGATGGGAGATTCCTTGGTCCTTCAATCCGGCAAGTAGATAACCTCCCGGTCCTAGCCCTCAAGTGTTTCGGCGCTTGGGGGCTTTTCTTATACCGGCTCTTCCGCCTGAGGACTTCGTGGATGGCACGTCGAATGGCTCTTGAGCCAGATCCCGAAGGACAGGCGAACGATATCCAACTTTAGAAGAAATTTGCGTCGTTCAAATGGTCTCACCGGTGTGGTGGCGCGAATAAGGTGTTTGGAGCAAGGAGTGTCTCGATCTCTTGCGGTATGAAGGATTTTCGCCCCATTACGTAGAACTTCCATTTATTACCGCCCCCGCGGCCGTAAATTCATGGCAAAAGGAGTTTGATGACGATGCGCGTGTCTTATCGGTGGTGGTCGGGTGTCATATTAACGATACCCTTCGTCCTCGGGGTGCCTGGCATGATGCAAGCGGCATCTGCACCCTCGCCGACTACCTTAGCCGTTATCCGGGCCCAGCAGCTTCTTGCTCGACTACATTATCTGCCCTTGCACTGGAAGCCGATCTTAAATAAGTCTAGTCGAGTCAGCCTCAGCCGAGCCTGGAGCGCACCTCCGCACGGAACCTGGATCTGGAGCAAGCAGCCCAGAATACTTCGGCGCCTATGGGCGGCGCCTGGTATGAGCACGATAGTCACCACCGGTGCCCTTATGAGCTTTCAGCGCCAAGCAGGCATCCAGGTTACGGGCAGGCTAAACTCTGCCACGGAACGAGCTCTCGATGACGCCTGGCTGCGCCGGCGATTCGACGCTCACGGCTACAACTATGCTTTAGTCGATGAGTATGCGGGATCCAACCGTCCCGAAACCTTCACGCTTTGGCACAACGGCCGGGTGGTCCTACGTTCCTTGACCAATACTGGCATCGCTCAGACACCCACCCCGCTAGGAACGTTTCCCGTGTATCTCCGCTATTATTCCCAAACCATGTCGGGGACCACTCCTTGGGGCACGTATTACAATGACCCGGGCGTTCCCTATGTGAACTATATCGACGGCGGCGTCGCGGTCCACGGATTTTATCGAGCTGCCTACGGATTTCCTCAAAGCCTCGGCTGCATTGAACTACCCATTGCTAATGCCGCCATCGCTTGGCCCTATATGCACATTGGTACGTTGGTTACGGTCGTAACCAACACCTAATTCCGTTGAGCTGAGGATCACCTAGGTGGTTCGCGTCAGCAAATAGTTTGATCTGCGGGGCTTGGGGATCCTCTCGATCCCCAAGCCCCCGCCCCCTGCGCTTAGGCACGAAAGCCTTTGATCGCCACGTTGTTTTGCGGAACATACATACCAAGATAAGTCAGGGAATAGGGCAGCATCTCCACAGGACTTACTAAAGATAGGCCGAATGCTATGGCTAGACACTCCCCTAATCCTGATGAAACTTACGATAGTGTTTCAATATGTCTAGCATCGATAGCGTGGCCATCCATAACATACCATTTGTGGTTCCTACGTCCCCGGGTTTCAGGGACAGCTTCCACCGATCTTACCCAAAGTAAACTCAAGGGGTTCCTCGTGAACCCGATCATCCACGTAGCTTGCTGCCGAAATGGCGTCAAACGGCCGAATGGCAACAACCTATTACGCCGAGGGACCTCGAGTATCTGACCACGGACTTTACCAACTATTTGTATGATATGTCATCGACAATGACATATCATACCTAAATTCCCGATAATAATTATACCTACAGCCGATATTTCCCAGAATCTGTCATACGGTAACGGTAGATCATCTCTGTGATCCCAATTCTTGGCCGCACTTGTGAACAATGGTATGGGAACCGGATCTTGTATCATTTTCAGTGAATTATACCTACAATGGGGAGAATGCTTTATGTCATGCATCGTCCGGCAAAAAGTGGGCGACAAAGTCTATGTCTACGAGTCCGTGTCCTAGCGCAATGCCGAAGGCAAGCCGCGGAATCGGCGGGTGCTGATCGGCAAGATCGATGCGGCCACCGGCCAGCCGGTATACAAACCTGAGTACGTTGCGCGGATGGCAGCAGCCGGGGTGACTGTGGAGGAGGCGGCATCTCTCGCCACGTTTCGGGCCGACGAGATTCGCCGATCCACCGTGTTGGAGTTTGGCACGATGTATTTGTTACAGCACATAGCGGAGCAGATCGGCCTCCAGGAAGCGCTGCAACGCGCGGTACCCAACCTATCTGCCGAGATCTTGATACTGGCCTGTTACCGGGTCACCACCGGTGACCCCTTTCTCTACTGTGAAGAGTGGATCAGCAAGACGGCGGGTCTGGAGGACGTTGGTTCCCTCTCCTCCCAGCGGATCAGCGAGGTACTGCAAACCATCACGCTCGACCAGCGCGAAGGGTTTTACCACGCCTGGTGCCAACTTCGTAGCGAGCAGGAATACCTCGGCCCTCGATATCACCTCGGTGTCGTCGTACTCAGAACTCCTCCAGGACGTGGAGTGGGGCTATAACCGAGACCACGAACCTCTGCCCCAGATCAACCTCTGTATGTTGACGGGAGTAACCTCTCGGCTGCCCATTTATCAAGCCCTCTACAGCGGCAGTCTCAAAGACGTGAGCACCTTGACCACGACCCTGGCCAAAATGGATGCCATTGCCGACGGCCGCCCGGTGTTGGCGGTCATGGACAAGGGGTTTTTCAGCACCCGCAATTTGAACGCAATGCTCCGCCATACGCCCACCATACCCTTTCTCATTG
>JAKAAL010000660.1 GCA_021802375.1 Bacillota bacterium
TGGCGCTTAGGACCATGGGCACGGGTGACTTGGATTGAAAAATCGCGCCAAGTCAACATCGAGCGCCACTCGACTACCTCGCCTTGGCGAAAAATCACCATTCCCGGTGGATTCCGAGGGACTACCTGGCTCAGGCACACCCCACAGGGATGGCGGGTGACTGGTGGCACCTCACATTTTCTACCCGGTGACGAGCCTTAGCCCGTGACAGAACGTCCGTGGGAATCGTTATGGAGTGAGAAGGTAAGATCGCCTGAGGAGTGGCTAGGAGGGATCGAATTGTCCTATCCTAAGGCGCCATGGCGCATTCTTTGGATCGCTCTTGGTCTCGGTGTGGTTGCTAGATTAGCAACCGGGCCCACCATGGCCCATCATCGGGTCAATGTGGCCTATCATCCGGGTTGGATTCCATCCGGGTTCGCGTCGATCATTCCCGGATTGCCGCACGCCTGGTTGCCCATTCCACCCGGTAGCACGTTATCCTGGGGACAGGTTCCCTCTGTGTTCGGTTCGTCTCTGACTCAAGACCTGTGGGACGGAAACGTCACCATGGAGTGGCCGCTCACCGTTAGTCAGTCCATGTCTTGGGGCCGGTCTCATATCCGAAGGCCGTGGCTCCTCTCCGGGTCGGGTTCTTTTACCGGCCCACACCAATCCACCGTGGACTCTCTGTTATTCGTGGGCTCTTTCCTATACCAAACCCTGACCGCGAGCTTTATTCCGATTCAAGGATGGACCCGGGTCTCCTTTCAGATCCAAAGGGTCATGTTACCCGCAAGGCCCGCATCTTCCGTACTCATGCCTCATGCCACCCAGATCAGGATGATCTACCAAGAAACCGCGCGGAAAAAGAAATCCATCGTAATAAGGTCCTCGACCGTGATCAACCCGATGCTCCATCAATTGAACCGTCTCACCGAAGCGCCACAAGGTGTCGGGGGTTGCGAGGCGCAAATCCCTGGCGTCATCACCTTCCAATTTATCTACCCAAGGATCCGGCCCATCACCGCCACCTATTCCCCTGCCTGCGGATCCATCCGTATTAACCACAGCCCACCTCTTCGGGTAAACTCCAGGCTCTTGGGTCTATGGCAAAAACTTTTGGCTCCCTCCCCGTTGGGTTAACGGCCAGTCAGGCGACGACTCTGACCCGCCCCGGAAGAGGTGTTAAGAATGCGTTCCATTCCAGGATGGCGGACCCATCTGGCTGTATTTAATGCAGGGCAACCGGAACTTTGGACCTACGAAGAATATCTGGGACTCATGGCTCACGTCGCCGGGCGCTCTGCACACCGGAGGGAAGTCGATCGAAGCCTAACGCAGATCAGCCGGAAACCACTCCGGCAAGGCGTCCTCGGGCACGATTCGACGGGCATTGCCGCCCGTCCAGCGAGGGGTTTCCTTAAGGGTTCCCAAGAAAATCAGGGTCCAGAATCGTTCCATCGGCGGTGGAAGAATCTGCGCATTTCTCGGTTCTTTAATCCACTGTTGAATGGCATCCCACTCGTACACTCGGAATAACCAGTCCCAGTCTTCGACAGTTCCGTCAGAGAGCACGGTAGGAATAATAATGGCCGCATGGCGTTCAGGGTCCAACCGGTCCGTATGATAACGATAAAACAACCGTTGGATACGAAGTGGCAACGTCATAAGCGCGGTCCTCGTGTTGGTGGAGCGGGCGGACGAAATCGTTGACGAGCCCAATTCTGCACATGCTGGGCCAAATCCTTGGAAACTGCGTCAAAAGATTGCGGGGTCACTAACAGGCTTAATGCGCTATCGCGGTCGGGAAGATCTTGTGTATAGGTTAATTGTTGAAGGAACAAACGAGCAGAAAAGGCATCGCGATAGGTGTCTTGGGCCATGTCCACAAGATCATCAAGTGACACAATGCCCCTTGTCAACACCGCGTGGAGGTCTAGATAATCGCGGGCTTGAGCACGTCGCCCTACCGTATAAGCCTTTTGAACCGCCACATCGCGGGCGTCGGCGACCGATAACCCCCGCCACGAATGATAATTAAATTGGTGCGTGAACGGGTAGGCTAGGAGTGTCACGGATACATCATTGAGTCGCCATTGAACTTGTTCGGATGTATTCAGTTCCCACTCGACCGTCCTAAAACTACTCAAGACATTTTTCATCCCAGTAAGAGACGGTAATCTTCCGAGTGGATTTTGAGTAAAGAAGTCCAAATCCCGCGACTGTCTGTGCCCGAGATGCAAGGCTAACGCTGTGCCGCCAGACAAATAGAACTGTCTCATAACTGGCCATTGTGCCAATAGAGACGCCGTCTGGGCAGTGTTCGCGGGTAGGAGATCCTCGCGCAACCCAATCACCTCCCTCCCTATTTATTATAGCCAACACGTCGAGCGTGCTGTATTGGGAAGAAAAACATTTTCGCGAACTAGAGACGAGGTTGGAGGTTGCCGAAGTTGTCGGGCCTTGAACGGTGGGCAATAAGGGATCTATTGGCCGAACAAATCCGCTAAGTGGTGTCTTCCTTTAGCAGACTTACGGGGTCTCTGTCGAAAACTTCTCAATGATCCCGAGTAAGCGTTCCAGCTCCGAATTGCGCCGGCCTGCCGCTTGGGCATAGGACACGGGATTCTCGTAGTGATAATGGTAGGCGTCGACATGTCGCTGGAAGGTGCGTAACGTGAGAAAAAAGCCCTTAAACGTCTCAGCCTCCCGATAGCCGGTAAAACGGTAAACGGGCGGTTCTTTAGCAAACGTCCATACTCAATCATTCGTAGGCCTCCGACGATATATGTTTTCATGAAAAGAAATCGAAAATGGTGTCTAACAGGCCATTTTTGTTTGATGACGATGACGACTCAAGCACCGGCCGATTTGTTCCGTTTTGCAGGGACTTTTTTGCCTCTATCATCTCATCATCAGATGCCTGAACCAACCGAGTTCCCCCGAGCAAAGACCGACGCTTGGGTTGGGTTAACGGCCAGTCAGGCGACGACTCTGACCCGCCCCGGAAGAGGTGTTAAGAATGCGTCCCATACTGATCGGCTGCAGGATTATGCCACCACCTCCTGATATTTTTTTGCCACCACCGAAAAGCTCATGTAGGTCACGAAAGGAATCAAGGACCATCCACCCAAGATCCAACGGAAATCTGGCAGGCTAAAGTGGGGCACGATGGTCAGCACGACCAAGAGCAGCAACAAACTGATTAACCGTCCTGCATTAATCCAAGATTCTTTGGCGCCGGTAAAGCGAACCCGATCGGATTCCCCCCGACTATGGCGGCCGATTAGGTTTAAGGCCGACGATTCCAATGCGACTTTGTAAAAGGGATAAGCAATCGCTACCAGGATTCCAAGCCCAAATAGCGAGGCATAACCGAGGGGAACCAGCACCATCCCCACACCTAAAAAGGAGATCAAGGTAGCCACGCGCATGCCTAAAAGTCGGGAAGACTCGCGGGACCATCGGGCCAGTCCCCAAAAGATCAGGCCCTCCAATGCAGCCTGCATCGTAATATAGAGTCCCAACAAGACCGCGTTGCGCGTTACAATATATAGCAAGAGATTGGGAATAAAAAAGAACATACCATCGCGCATTCCCAGTGCCCAAAAACTCCAGAGTAACGCACGCCAGGCCGGTGGATCTTCGGTTTTATCTTGCCTCTTGTCAAACGCCGTCGGCATAATTTGTTCATGTTTTCGGCGTCCCATCAAAACCCAGATGAGACTTAACACCAGACAGACCAAGGAGAT
>JAKAAL010000661.1 GCA_021802375.1 Bacillota bacterium
ATGCAGCGGAAATGATTCCCGCGTTGGACCGCATTGAAATCCGAGAAACGAAACCGGAGTCCAAGGACGGGTCGGCGCCGAGTGCGGAGCCCACCACGGAAGCCGATGGGCAAGACCAGGGATCGGACCATCTGGTGAAGGTGCTGCAACACATTGATGATCGCTTAGGGCGCTTAGAAGGGTTTTCCCGCGGAGCTCAGCAAAAGGCTTATGCCTTTTTGCTCGAGCGGGGAATGGACCTCGATCTCGCGCGGGAGTTGGCAGGCAGCTTAAGCCCCAAGGCTAAGACCAATCAGTGGCAGGCAGATCTCGCCGAGGCCATGCGCCAGAGGATGCCCGAGAGTGCCGTGTTGGACCCTCAGGGTAAGCAAATGGTGGTCGTCGTGGTCGGGCCTACGGGGAGCGGGAAAACTACGACCATCGCCAAACTGGCAGCGCACTATCATTTGGAGCGCAAGCAATCGGTGCTGATGGTCACCACCGATACCTTCCGGGTAGGGGCGGTGGAACAGTTGGAGACCTTTGCGGGGATTCTCAAAGTGCCCTTTAAAGTAGCTAATCGAGCCAAAGAGGTCAAGGACCTGGTGGAACAGGGTGGGGCCGACGTGGTCTTGATCGATACCCAGGGACACAGTGTCCGCCATTCGCTGCACATGGCGGAAGTGCGATCCGTGTGGGAAGGGGCAAGAACCACGGATGTGCTCTTGACCGTGCCTGCGACCTTAGCTTCGGATGAGGCGCGGGCACTCATCACGGGCTTTCTTCAGGGGGAACCCGGAAAGCTGGTGATCACCAAGGTGGATGAAGCGCATCGGTCGGGACCCATTTTAAGCGCCCTGGTCACCGCCAATTGTCCGATTGCGTTTGTGACGGATGGTCAAAGCGTACCCGAAGACTTGCACGTAGCCGACGGCGACCGGCTCGTCGCCTGGTTGATGGAGGGAGAATATCGTGGGTAAGGCGGGACAGGAGCAAGAGGAAGGCCTGCGCCGATGGATGGCAGACCAAGGCCGAAGCGGCCAGGACGCCGTTTCAATTCGGCCAAGCGCTAGGGCGCGGGTGATGGCGGTCACCTCCGGCAAGGGCGGTGTAGGCAAGTCCAATGTGACGCTCAATCTCGGTATTGCCCTAGCGATGCAAGGTGAGCGGGTCATCCTTTTAGATGCGGATCTGGGGCTGGCCAACATCAACATTCTTTTGGGCGTGGAACCTCCCTATACGCTAGCCGATGTCATCGAAGGCGAACGGCGCCTGGCCGATATTTTGTGGGACGGGCAAAAGGGGGTTCGTATCATTCCTGGGGCCTCAGGGATTTCTCGCCTGGCGGCGGCAGACACTGGCGAGATCTTAGGCATCATTGATGGATTTCGGACATTCGAGGGGATGGTCGATTGGATCTTAATCGACACTGGGGCAGGGATTGCCGCTAATGTCATGAGCTTTGTTCTGGCCTCCGATGAGGTTTTGGTCGTGACCAGCCCTGAGCCCACGGCCTTGGCCGACGCCTATGGACTCATTAAAGCCATATGGGAAAGCCCAGAAAATCCTACGATTCGGTTGGTGGTCAATCGGGCCCAGGGCTTGGATCGCTCTGAGCGTATGGGTAGAAGGCTGATTGAGTTAGCCGAGAAGATGCTGAATGTAGAGGTGAAGTGGGCGGGCCTTATTCAGGATGATGTGCGAGTCCCTCAGGCCATCAGTCGGCAGACGCCATTTGTCCTAGCCTATCCCGCCACCATCGCCAGTCGTGATGTAGAGGCCCTGGCCAAACGCTTAATGGAGGCCAAAGACATGGTGGCAGTCTCGGTTGAAGGAAGCCTGGAAGGGTTTCTCGGTCGCTTGCGTATGGCCTTTAGTCGTTTGATCGAACCAGGCGGCGGGGACCAATGAATCGCTTAGGAAAGGGGAAATAGCCAATGGATGCACTGTATACGGCGCTTTCAGGAATCATGGCGCAGACGGGTGCGTTGAATCAAGTGTCCGGCAACATCGCCAACCAGATGAGCTCCGGCTATCTGGCCCAGGTCGGTCAAGTCGTCGATGGCATTCAACAAAGTGTCCTACGGGTAGGTCCTCAGGGGACTCAGACGATTGGCACAATTTCCTCGGGGGTGGTTTACACCAACAGCGTGAACACGTCCGCCAGTCCCATTCAGTCGACGGGAGTGCCAACCGATCTCGCCGTTTCAGGGAACGGATTCTTTGCCGTTCAAACGCCCATCGGCGTGCAATACACGCGAAATGGGGCCTTTTCGCTTAACCCTCAGGGGCAGTTGGTCAACCCCTTGGGCAACCCGCTGTTGGATGTCCAACAAAAGCCGCTGCGGGTGAATCCGCATTTGCCCTTTCAGGTTTCTAGCGCCGGAGTGGTTACCCAAAACGGCAGGCAGGTGGGAGCCATTGGCCTGTATCAGATGCCTGCCCCGAGCTTGGTGGCCACTAGCGGCGGGCTCTATCAGTCTCGGGCGGCGCGGCTGGCCGGCCCTGGAGTGACCGTGGTCCAGGGCAGTGTGGATGGCGCCAATGTATCCTTGGCCCGGTCCGCGCAGGATCTCATCCGCGCTCAGAGCGGATACCAGTCCTTGACCACGTTGGTGAATGCGGAGTCGAAACGAATGAGTATCGCCGTAGGCTTGGGCATTTTGGCATAGATGCGCCATCAAGATGAAAGTGTCGCTCAGCGAGGGAGGAATGGGTAGTGAATTCGGTATTGGGCCTTGCAGGCGCTGGTTTAGGAGCCGCATCAAACGTGTTTAGCGCGATGGCGACCAATGTCGCCAACATCAATACACCGGGATTTGGTGCACGTCAAGCCGAAGTGGCGGCCGGCGGTAATGTTCTGGTGAGACCCCAGAATGTTCCCTTTGCCGGTCAGGTGATAGCTCCTGGATTCTCGTACAACCAGGGACCGTATCTGACCCAAGACGTGCCTTCGTTTGGCCAGGGGGTGATTGCCTCGTCGGTTGCCAGCAATCTGGCGATTAATGGGCCTGGCTTCTTTATGGTCCGAGACCGTCAAGGCCAGGTCTTTTATACTCGAGCCGGGCAGTTCGCGCCGGATCGAGCGTTGCAACTGGTGTTGCCAAACGGTATGAAGTTGGTTCCTCCAGTCACCGTGCCAGCCCAGGGAGCCTATCAAATCAACGCTCAAGGACAAATTTTTTCGACGAGTGTGGGCGGCAAGACCCTTTTGGGTCAAATTAAGCTGGCTACCTTTGCCAACACCCAAGGCCTTCTTAGTGCGGGCCCCAATCTCTACCAGGCAAGCGCTAACTCGGGTCCCGCGCTGGTGCAAAATCCCGGGAAAAACGGTACGGGAACGGTTCAAAGTGGCGCTTTGAACGAGAGCAATGTCAATCTTGCCAACACGTTCGCCACCATGATTCAGGCGCAGACCTCGTATGCGATGAATGCCAAAACCATGACGGTGGATCAAACGCTCAGCCAAGCGGTTGATACGTTGAATGCCTAAGATTCAAGGAGGCCGGATACCATGATAAAACGCATGGGGATGTTTGTGCTAATGTTTGTAGTGGGTCTTTTGGTGGGTGCAGGCGGAATTGTTGAAGGATTTCCCGCGCTGTTGTCGCATAAGCCGGCGCCGATCGTCGAAGCCGCTCCCTTCAATCGGCTGACTGCGGTGCCCGTAACCTATACCGGGTTGCAGTCTAATTTGAGTGGCGGTCAACATTATCTTAGCTACAGCCTAACCTTTTCCGTGATAGATCGGAA
>JAKAAL010000662.1 GCA_021802375.1 Bacillota bacterium
AAAGGGAAGAAGACGAGGGTTAGCAAGAAGCCTAAAACGCTAAAGGCGAAGAAGAAAACCACCACGAAAAAGGTCGCGAAAAAGGCCACGAAAAAGAAATAGCTCTAGGTTTAGGAGAAGCGGGCCCGCTTCTCCTTTTTGAAGGTATCGGTCGTCCCGTGAAGGAACCGGGCAATGCGCGGGGGCATCATCGCAAACCACAAAGATGCCCTCTGAGCCTAGCCGGGACGTCCGAGCCCAGTCGGCCGGGCTCCCGCCTTAATGGCTTGCGCCCAGGTGTAGGTGACGGCCGCGGTTTTTGGGCTGAGATTCATTTGAAAGACTTCGGCGGTGCCCGACTTTTTGGTCTTAGAGCGCACCACCGCGCCGCCAAAGAGGCCATAGGGTCCCCACGATCCTAAGATATTGGCGCGGTGGCCCCAGCATCCGGTGGCTCCTGGACGGCTGCAGTCGATGTTTTGGCTGCCGTAACCATCGTCGTACATCCAGCTGAAGGTCGCTTGGATGGCCCCCACGCCACTGTACCAGTTGGACCCCCAAGCCAACGACGACGAAGCCTGGAGCTGAGGATCAGCACCGCGATAGACCCCTTTAAGGGCGAAACGGTTGAGCTTAGGGCTTATGCCATAAAGGGGCCATAGGCCGTGCACCACGCGCTCCAAATTGGTTAAGACAAAGAGTTGTTCCGATCCCGACAGGTGGGAAAAGTTTCTCGGTAGCGTGAAGCGAGGTTTCCCCTCACGGTGATTGGCCGAAAGTAAGGCGTGCCAAAAGGAGGAGGGTTTGGCTTGGGAAAAAAGATGAGGGGGAGCGATGTTGGTTTTGGGCGGCTTCACATCTCTCACCCAGTGAGGACGGGGTGGCAGCTTAGGCACATCCAGATATAAGATCGTCGAAGGGGCCTGGCTTTGCCCGATCAACAGTTCAACCGGGTGCGAAACGGTCGCGGTTAATAGTATGCTGTCTGAGGCCTTTTGCGTCGTCTCTATCCGAACCGGGCCCCGCGCTCCGAGGTCGCTGACGGGCAGGGAATAGCGACTAATGAAGCGGAAAGCCCATGGCGTGAGATGGAGCACAACGTGGCTTTGGAGGGCAGGCGATGAGCAGACCAAGACTTCCTTTTTTTCGCACGACAGGCCGGTCACGCTGACAATGCCATGCATCGGCCAGGCGGAACTACCCAGCGCCAACAGCATAGCCGGCATTAAGGCAGCTTTCATCATGAGCGGACCCTCCTCTTGTCGTCGATATGATCTTCGGCTAGCGTCGTAACTTGGCGGTCATGCGCTGCAGACGCGCACGATCTCGCGGATCTAAAATAGGTACTTTGATCAAGGCGAACAAATAAAGTCCCCAGCTGACCAGCAACACGATGGCCAGGCGGAAAATGAGCGGCCATCCGTGGCTCGTCGCGCCCATCGCCAGCAGATGGGGCAGGCCCAGGTCGATCGCAGAAAAAGCGGCCATGGCGATCGCGAGCCAGCCAAGCTTGGCCCAGTCGATCATCGGTCGCGAGACCGCCCCGAGACTCCTTCGCAGGGAAATACCCAGCAGGCTCGCCCTAAGCCACCAGGCGAGGCTGGTGGCCAAGGCCAGGCCGAACGCCTTTAAAGGATGAATAAGCAGGAGATCTGCGGTGATATTGAAGCCGATGGTACAGAGGCTTATCCAGGTTATGGCGCGGTTCTTGCGCTGGGCGAACAGGGCGCGCGAAAGATAGGTGCCGTAGCCAGCGGCAGGGATACCCAAAGCCCATCCCCAGAGGGGTTTTAGGGTGAGCGCACGCGAATGTGCGGAATAGCGGCCGTGTTCGTAGATGGCGGCCAAAATTGGCCCGGGCAGCAATAGGAAGGTCAGGGCCACGGGGATCACCACCGCCGCCACCAAGATGAACCCACGGGCCAAGAGGTCCTCGTAATCGGCCCGTTGCACGCTGTTCCAGTGCGACGAGAGGCGCGTGAAGATGGGTTGAGCGAGACTTTGTAAGAGGACGGCCGAGGGCAACTGGCTCAGCACCTGAGAATAGTTGAGGGCGGCAATGCTGCCCGTGACCAATGAGGACGCCAAGATCCGGTCAACCAGGACGCCTGTGGTGGTCACCGAACTAGACATAAGAAAGGGCGGCGCCAGCGAGATCAGACGCCGAGTCAAGGGATGGCTGATGCCCGGCCGCCACCCGACCGCCACCCCGAGGCGGCGCACAGCCGCGACTAAGTATACGGTTTGGCAAAAGACCGCAAAGGTGAAGCCATAGGCCACACCTCGCACCCCTAAGGCGAAGGCCACGACCAAGACGGGGATGCTAGCCACCCGCAGGATGCTGGTGATTATGCTGGCGGTACTCGAGGCGGCAAAGGCTTCGTGACTACGAAGGATGCCGACAAAGTATCCGTTCCAAGACCAAAACAAGATGGTGGGCAGGAGGATTCGGGCCATGGATACGGTAAGGCGGAACTTGAGACCAGAGAAACTGGGAGCGATGAGGTGGATCAGTGGGGCCGTGAAGGCGTAGCCTAAAACCACCAGCAACAAGGCGGCCAAGGTCACGAGGGGAAACGATTCACCGAGGAATTGGGTAATTTCCCCCGCGCTGTACTCAGCTTCGGCGCCGGCCAGGGTCGGTACCAAGACATTGGACAGACCCGAATCGATGGCGGCAAATAGGCGATTGGGAATGACGCTGGCCATGAGCCAGGCGTCTTCTCGGAGGGTGGTCCCGAAATACGCGGCCATCAGCCATTCGCGGAGCAAGGAGATGACCTTGGTGATTAGAGTAGCCGCCGCAATCACGATGGTGGAGACGGTCATGCTAGACTTGATGGGCTTGGCCCGACTTCCAGAGCTTTGCGTACGTACCCTCCTTAAAAGCGAAAACACCATAATTAGAGTTAGAATACCATATAGGCAAAAGACTAGCCGCTTAGGACGCACGCGGTGAAAAAGGGGAGGGACAAGCGTGGTAGAGCAAAGGCCTGTGGTGACGATTGAATATTGCACGGCTTGAGGTTACCTAGAACGGGCCACCCGGGTGGTGGACGAAATCCTGCGAACATACAAGCAAGCCATTGGGGCGGTGACCCTGCGGCCGTCCTCAGGTGGGGTGTTTGTGATTAGCCGGGACGGGGAAATGATTTTTTCTAAGGCGGACCAGGGTCGGTTTCCCCATCCCGGAGAGTTGGTGGAGTTGTTATCCGATCTCGCTAACTAAGGTGCCAGCGAAATGGGCCCACGATGCGGCGCCGATCGTCAAGGAAGAATCCCGCCACGAGCCCGAATCCTATCATGGCGACGAGAAAGATGACGGGGGTGGCGGGCCCTTCACCCAGGGCCAGAATCCCAGGGTCAGGGGCCAATCCATTGCGACTTAAAGGGCTTAAGAGGCCCAGTAGGGGAAATCCTACGATCATCATGAAACCCCACCAGGCTATACCGAAGCTCGCCCCCTTGCTAAGGGGCGAGCCCCGCATCCTTTGCTGCCACCATTGGGCGAAAGCCAAGCATAATAGCGCGCCCACCAGCCACTCTATGCCCATCCCCAGGAAGGTCGCCCAGGCCATGTTAATGGTAAGAAAACTTCCGTCCCATAGGGCCATATTCATGGGCGGCAGCTCCCACAACAGCGACAAATGCAACAACAGCGAGAAGACCAAACTCGCAATTCCTCCGGTCCATACGATGCGCCGCCAATACCCAGCCTGCACCAGCTTGCTCCTTTCTAAGCGATCGTCTCAT
>JAKAAL010000663.1 GCA_021802375.1 Bacillota bacterium
CGTTAGAATAAAGTCTACCCACGCGATCACAATTCGCTTATGATAACCCAACATGGCCAAAGGGCCACCGCTACTTCTTTGGTACCGTGGGTCGCTTCCCGCGTGCCAAAGAGGACACCACTCTGTGCCAGGAGGCTATCCGTTTGCAAATGTCGTGGAGTCAGCTCCTGTCCCCGTTATTGCGTCAAGTGGCGTTCCGCCGATATTGGCTGGGCCAGTCGCTATCGCTATTGGGCGGTCAAATTAGCATGTTGGCGTTTCCCTTGACGGCTGTGTTGGTGTTAAAGACCAACGCCATTGGGATGGCGTTGGTCACAGGGATGGGGGCATTTCCGTCGTTGGTGCTCTCGGTCCCCATCGGGGCTTTTGTGGACCGTTTTGGCCACCAACGAATCCTCATGATGGCCGCCGATGTATCACGCGCTTTGCTGATTGCCCTCATCCCGATCGCTTTTGCGGGGAACTGGTTAAGTCTGCCTTTGTTGATTGGCCTGTGGTTCGCGGTGGGGATCTGTTCTGTGTTCTTCCGGGTATCGGCGAATACGCTTTTTGTGGCCATGGTTCCACGCGACCAATATGCCGAAGCTAACGGACTGCTTCAACAATCCCAGGCTGTGGCCTTTTTGGTCGGGCCGGCGCTAGGGGGGTGGCTCATCGAAATCCTAAGCGCGGCTGGGGCGCTTTTGGGCGATTCCATGTCGTTTCTAATATCGGCGCTGAGTTTAGCCCTGATTCATCCGCAGGAACCGGAGCCCACGAACCCGCATGATCAGCGAATCTGGGAAGGGATGATCTTCATCCGCACCTCGGCAGTTTTGCGGAGCATGCTCGCGACGCAAGTGACCCAAAGTGCCTTTCGTGCGGCCTTCATGACAGTATACATTCTCTATGCCACGCGGGATTTATTTGTCACGCCAGCTCAATGGGGAGTAATCTTGGGGCCTAGTTCTGTGTTGGCGCTATTGGGCCCAAGGCTTACGCGCCGATTGTCCCAAAGGCTGGGCCTGGCGCCGCCCTGATCGTGGCAACCATCTTGGTTACACTACCCTTGCTCGTCGTGCCGTTCATTGGTGGGCCGCATGTTATGGTGGTTGGGGCGCTATTCCTCGTGGAGGGAGTATCGGGCGCGGCCTCGATAATACAGGCCATTACGATCGGTACGATCCAAGCGGCGGCGATACCGAATGCGGTCCGGGCACGAGTCATGGCGGTCTTCACGATGGCCGGACGCGGAATGACCCCGCTCGGGGCGGGCATGGCCGCTCTGCTGGCTTGGAAACTGGGACTCCACACCACCGTTGTGGTGGCCACTATGGGCCTATCCCTGTCTTTCGTGTGGCTCTTAACCCCGACCATTCGGTCGCTCCACGATCATAAGCAACTGCACCCCGTGGACTAGGCTCCTGCCACCCATCGTTCGATGCCCAAAAAGACTAGCCGGACCGGCGACCCGGACTAGTCTCATCGTTCTCATCGGGGGATTTACGGCTTTTTGCCGGTAGCCTTCATCGGGGTCAGCCATAATACGCTATGATACGCCTTGCCAAATAGCTTAGATTTGGTGGGTTTGCCTTTGGGCTCCCAATATTCTTTGGACCACCCCCACTTAGCCGGTTCGGACACCATGAATCCGGCGATGCTGCCCGTGCCGGAAACCAAGACTTTAAGACTTGGTCCCGTAGGCGGCGCATAGATCGAAAGCCCATGAAACATGGTAGGTTGTTTGACGTATACACTGAGCCGAGGATTCACCGCTAAGAATTTCGCCCAGGAGCCAAGATCCGACGGAACCATGGCGGCCATGGTCGGAGTTATTCCGGCAGGGGCCGTAAAATAGAGATGCTCACTCGTCATCGCGACTCCGGCGTTAGGCACCGTGGTAAGTGGATCGAGCCAGGAATACGTGGTTCCCAGTTTTTGAGGAAAAGACGCTTCCACGGCCGTCACATCGGCATGGGTGTTGGTCATTAACACCACACCGGGAACCATGGACGCCCAATGCATTCCCATCCCGGGAATAAAGGTGGAAATCCTGTGATAATGCTTCAAGGCCGGATTGAAACTTTTCAATGCCTTTAGGGGAGGCAGATAAGCCAGATTAACAGGAATCGGTTTAGACTTATGGCCATGGCCTTTTTTCCCCTTGGTACCCAATGGTTTCAAACCACTGGCCTTTTTGGTCAGGGAAGTTTTTCCTTTGTGCTTAGTATCGAGCGTGGTCGGAACTTTATTCCCGGACGTTCGACTTTTGCTCCCGCCGTGTGATGGTGCGGGTGGCGAAGCGCCTAAGCCGCAACCTGCCAACGCTGCAGTAAACATCAGGGTGGTCAATCCGAGTGACATGGTCCGTATCATCGCAAAATCTCCTCTCAAAACGAGCCTTTTGCAAAGCATGTCCATTGCTCGGGCGATTATTCGCACCTCCCGATGATGACCGATTCACGCGATGGTCCGGCACGCGGTAGTCAGCTTACCGCCCGAATACGCGTATTTGGATGCGTTCTAGCGTCTATGCGTCGCAATTTGAGCCATTCCGATTTGAAGGTTCCGCGCCTACGATAACGCCGAAACAACTTGCCCTGACCGTGATGATTAGGGATCTTCGTGTTCCGGCCTATCGTCGCACACGCTTATCTCCGGCCGCTATCATGGTTGGGTGAGTGGAGCAACACTATCCGCGGGCCAGTTTAATAGCATCACGGGCCGCTTCAACGGCCGTCGCCGCTTCACCAAAGCCTGCGGCAATCAGTTTGACTTTACCGGGATAGGTCACGATGTCGCCTGCCGCATAGACTCCGGGTAAATTGGTCGCCATGGTTGACGAGACGGCCAGTTCGGTCCCCGCCATGTCGAGCCCCCAAGATTTAAAGCCTGCGGTCCCGGGAATTAGCCCGATCGCCACAATGATCTTATCCATAGGCCAGCGCTCAACACGGCTGCGGTCACGTAAGATGTGGACCCCGGTAACGGTTTGATCCCCTTCAATAGCCTGGAGTTCGGCCTTCGGGACCAGATGGACGCTCTTCGCATTTTGTAGCTTATCGAGGCTATCCGCGTGGCATTGAAACGTATCGCGGCGATGAATCATGGTCAGGTCTCCTGCAATGTCGGCTAGTGCCATCGCCCAATCTGCTGCCGAATCTCCGCCTCCCACCACCAGCACCCGCTGATCCCGAAAATCCTCCAGGCGGTTCACCACATAATAGAGACCCCGATGTTCGTACCCATCGATAGCGGGATCATTAAACTTTCGGGGCAGGAAATCCCCGATGCCTCCACAAATGAGCACCGAATGGGTATCGTAGGAGGAGGCATCCGTCACCACGCGCCAGCCCGTCGGAGTGTGCTGAATGCCGGTCACGGTTTGACCGGTAATCTGGCGCGTGGGATATTGCCCCGCTTGCTGAGCGAGTCGTTCGACTAATTCCCGACCTCGAATCATGGGAAAGCCCCCCACGTCGTAAATCGGTTTTTCGGGATAGAGATGCTCTAGTTGGCCGCCAACCCGATCCAGTTTTTCAATGAGGGTGGCGCGCATTCGGTGTAAACCTGCTATGTATAAACTAAAAAGACCGGTCGGGCCGCCGCCAATGATGATAATGTCATCTAACACAATTTTTGCCCCTTCGTTGTCTCTTTCCTTGGCACGTCTTCTGCCTCATTCGCTACCGGTGCTAAGTGTACCCAAATCGCGAAGTCTCTGTCAAAACCAAAACCACTGACCAAAATTT
>JAKAAL010000664.1 GCA_021802375.1 Bacillota bacterium
ATGCATCAGCGCAGCCGCGCCATCGTCAACGATTCATTCAACCCGGCGGAGCGCGTATATCGATTGCTGCGCCAGCCGGCATTAGCTGACCGGGGCGTCGAAGTGGTCATGAATCGATAGGGGGGGGAGCGTCTTGCGGGTACAGTACGATTTTCGGGACAGCGTCGTGATAGTCACGGGCGGCGGCCATGGAATCGGTGCCGGATTATGCCGGGCTGTGGCCGATGCGGGGGGGACGGCGGTGTCCTGTGACATCGCCCCCGACTCGGGCTTGGCCGAGCACCAGGCACCTGGGCGCATCATTGTTGAGAAGTTGGATGTCGGCGATCGCGAAGGCTTGCAGACATTTCTCAAGCGGGCCATCGACACCTATGGCAAGATTGACGCCTTCGTTCAAGCGGCAGCCATTCAGCCTCGGGAGGATATCGAACAAATATCACCGGAGACATGGCTGCGCATCATGGACGTCAATCTCAACAGCCTCTTTTATGCGGCGCAGCTCCTCATGCCCCATATGAAGGCGCGCCAGAGAGGAGCCATAGTGGCCTTCGCCTCCGGCCTCGCCCAAACCGGATGGGCACGGGCTGCGGGTTACGCAACCACCAAGGCGGGACTCATCGCGCTCATCAAGTCGATCGCCAAGGAGGGTTTGCCGTACGGCGTGCGCGCAAATGTCCTTGCCCCCGGAATTACCGATACGGCGCTCTTTACAGAGCCCAACAGCGAAGAGGAACAGGAGTTCTTCCGTGTGCGGGGCGGCGGCGTGGGGACGGTGGACGAGGTGGTTCCGCTGCTCATGTTCCTCATATCGGACGCGTCGGCGAGTCTCACGGGCGCTCTCATTAGTCGGGACTTTATCATTCATCCGAAATCGTCGGAGTCGTAACAAGCGGGAAAGGGGAGAACGGCGGTGCCCGATAGCATGGAGACGGCGGTGGCGATTGTGGGAGCGGGGCCTGTGGGGCTTGCTGCCGCGCTGGAGCTCGACAGGTTCGGCGTGCCGTACCAAATTTTCGAGGAAGATGAAGGACTCTCGACGAAGCCTAAGGCAGGAACCATCCTTCCGCGATCGCTGGAGATTTTTGCCCTCGAAGGGGCACTGGACGGTGTGCTGAAGGAAGGTCTGCGCTTTGACGAGGTGCACTTCATCGATCGGCCCAGCGACAAAGTGCTTACGCGCATGTTGATGAGTCCCATGGCGAACGAGACGCGGTATCCCTTCATCGTGAACCTGCCGCAGAGTGACTTGGAGTACGCATTGATGAATGCCCTGATTAAAAACGGCCGCAAGGTCCAGTTTCAACACGGTCTCCAAGCCTTGGCGCAAGATGGGGACGGATGCCGGCTTCAGTTTGCCACCCCGCGGGGAAGCGTCGATGTTAGGGCGCAGTACGTCTTGGCATGCGATGGGGGCAGGAGCACGGTCCGCCACTTCTGCAACATTGCCATGGAAGGGGTGACCCACCCGGAGCGGTTTCTGGTCGCCGATTTCGAGGTCGACTTGGATCGCCGGGTTGGTCGGCAATTGACCTATCTCTCCTATATCTTCGATCCGGACGAATGGGTCATCTTCGTGCGTCAACCGAGTTTCTGGCGGTTTCTCATTCCGGTGCAGGAGGGAGCCCCAGAGCCCACCCGCGAAGACGTGGTATTCAAGGTGCGGCGAGTGGTGAAAAATGAGTCGCTGCCCATTCACTTTCTGGATATGGGCATCTACCACGTCCATCACCGCACCGCGGAAAAGTGGCAGGATGGTCGCGTATTCCTACTCGGGGACGCCGCCCACCTCATCACCCCTGTGGGCGGCCTCGGGATGAATACGGGGATCCAGGATGCCAACAATCTGGCATGGAAGGTAGCCTGGGTGTTGCGGTACGGGTCCCATGAGGACCTATTGAAAAGCTACGACATGGAGCGGTCCCCCATCGCACGATTCAATGCCCGCGGCCAAGCCGAGCGGAACCGCGACATGATGCGGATGAAGAGCCCCGTGAAGCGGATGGCGCGAAATGTGCTGCTGGGCTGGTTGGACCGTTCCGAAGGACTGCAATGGCGGGCTGCACATGCGCGTTCGTTGCTGGGCACTACCTATAAGCCGCGCGCTCAGACCATGGGCTTGTTGGAGCAGGTGTCAATGGCACGGCGATTTAAACGCCCGCCGATTGCCGCGGGCGACCGGGTGCCGGACGGGGCACTTTGGGGTCCGGATGGCCGTTCGCATTGGCTCCACGATCTGCTGCAGTCGGGGTTTGTGGCCCTGGTTCTGGCGGATCCCCGCTCGCGTCCGGTCCTCGACTCCGATCCCGAGGGGCTTCACACATATATTCTCCATCGCTTCGATGCACCCATGGAGACAGGTCTTCGCCAGCGCACCTTGCTGGATCAAGGCGGGCTGTTGTCGAAGAAGCTGGGCGTTCCCAGCGGGCATTTCGTGCTTCTGCGCCCGGACGGTCACGTGGCAACGCTTGCGCCTTTTACGGCATCGTCTGCGGTTGTCCGAGCATATACACGATATGCGGGAATCGCTGAGCTCATGCCCGCGGCACATATTATCTAGGAAAGAGGGGAGTTCCATGAAAATCACTGAAACCGGAAGCTTTGCCGTTTCCTCGTCGCCTGCTCGGGTGCTCGCCCTGGTGACAGAACCAGACTTTCTTGGACGCACGCTACCCGATTCCAAAGGCTATCGCGTAACCGGAACGGACAGTTGTGTGGTGGAGATGAAGGTCGGTGTGTCCCACATCAAAGGCGTGATGCCCACCACTTTGAAGATTCAGCCACGTGAAGAAGGGGAGCCCCTGGTGATTAAGGTGAGCGCTCAGGGGCTGGGAAGTCGTGTTGACATGGCGCTGCGGTTTGATATCGCTCCCTTGGACGGTGGCACGGCGATTGATTGGAGCAGCGAGGCGTCGGTGAGCGGCGTGCTGGCGAGCGTCGGTGCTGGATTGCTGCGGCCGCTTGCCAAGCGTAACTTCGATGCGATTGTGGGCGCGATTCAAGAAGCAATCGAGGCAGCCATTTAAACCAAGAGGCGGTGGTGAGGGTGGATCCGGCGCGGTTCGCAGTCAGTGCGATTACCACGCAAAGGTGGTCAGCATGGGACGACTTGCGGCATTATCAAGCGCTTGGCGTGACGGGCATCGGCGTCTGGCGGCAGAAGTTGGACGGCGTCAACCTCGGGGCGTACGGCCGGGCGATTCGTAATGAAGGGCTCGTGGTTACCAACCTCTGCTTCACGGGTCAGTTCACCTTGGGCCTGGATGACGCCGTGGAGGATGGCAAGCGGGCTTTGGATGAAGCGGCTCAGTTGGGAGCTCCCACCGTCTTGGTGATTTCTGGACCGCTTCAATCCGAGAATGTGGGTGCGGCCGAAGGACTCCTGAAAGAGGGGCTCCATAGGCTCGCCGACCGGGCGGCGCGTCTCGGGATTACGTTGGCCGTGGAGGCGCTCCATCCGATGGACATGACGCAATGGACCATTGTCCCCACCGTCGATAAGGCGCTCGACATTCTCGACGACCTGGAACATCCCTCCTAACTCAAATCTTTATCGTTGCATCTTTAACAACTCCTTAGCTGCTAGGTAACCAGAGGTAGCGTTCAGCCCCCCACCCGGCCACGTGAAAGCACCCGCCATCCATAAACCCGCCACGGGCGTGCGGTAACGCGACCACCCGGGCACTGGGCGGAAGAGATAGAACTGATCAAGATGGTGGCTGCCGGAAACAGA
>JAKAAL010000665.1 GCA_021802375.1 Bacillota bacterium
CTCCGTAGATACGTCGGGCCTCTTTTTCGTTTTCCATCGATGTCTTTTCTCCTTGTGGGTTAATATGACAGTGTGTGTCTAGTGTAGGGACATAACACCACTTATCGGTTTGCAGAAAGTTTGGGGGCCCGAATGTGCGGCATTTCCCTTATTTTGTGGTGAGGACATAGAGTTTTAGGAGGTTGATTGATGAATGAGGCATGGTTTGAGCGCGCCCGGCACATCATTGCAGGTGGGGTAAATTCACCAGCCCGGTCTTTTCGCAGCGTAGGCGGTGACCCACCACTGGTGATGGCCCGGGGTGAGGGCGCTTACATGATTGACGTCGACGGGAATCGATATCTTGATTACCTTGCAGCCTTTGGCCCCGTGATCTTAGGACACGCTCATCCACTAGTGACCCAAGCGATTCAAGAAGCGAGTAGTCAGGCAACCCTGTTGGGGACCCCAGTACCTAATGAAATTGTACTGGCCGAGACTTTGGTGGAATCGATCTCGGGTTTGGAAATGGTGCGACTGACCACCACCGGCACCGAGGCGGTGATGTCTGCCATTCGTTTGGCTCGTGCGTTTACTGGGAGGCCTTTGGTCATTAAATTTGAAGGCGCCTACCACGGCCATAGTGATGCAGTGTTGGTCAAAGCTGGTTCCGGGGCTTCTACGGTGGGAACCGCGGACAGCCTTGGAGTTCCCACGGGAGTGACCCAAGATGTTATCAGTTTGCCGTTCAATAATCTTGACCGGTTATCGGAAACTTTGGAGCGATGGGGAGACCAGGTGGCATGCGTCCTGACTGAACCGGTGGTTGGTAACATGGGCATTGTCGCGCCTTTACCAGGATATCTGGCGAGAATGAAACAATTGGCCCATGAAGCTGGAGCATTATTGGTGTTCGATGAAGTTATTACTGCTTTTCGATTTCACTATGGTTCGGCAGCTGAGTTATTAGGGGTGATCCCCGACCTTTACGCAATGGGGAAAATTATTGGCGGTGGATTGCCTGCAGGAGCCTATGGGGGACGACGGGATATCATGCAATACGTGGCACCGTTGGGGGGAATGTTTCAAGCAGGTACCTTGGCGGGCAACCCCTTGTCTTCAGCTGCCGGATTAAAGACGTTAGAAGTTTTGCGGACGACAAATCCCTACTTCAAAATGGAACAATTGGCACGTACACTCGAGATCGGTATTTTAGAGTTGGCAAAGCATTATGACATTCCGATTACGATAAACCGCGTAGGCTCGGGTTTTACTGTATTTTTTGGATCGATTGCGGTAGTAGATTACGATACCGCCAATTTAGCGTCCAAAGAACAGTTTGCGCAATTTCACCGTTTGATGCTGGCTGAAGGCGTTTACCTGGCTCCGAGTCGGTTTGAGGCATGGTTTGTGTCTGCCGCTCACCAAGAAGGCGACATTGAACGGACTTTAGATGCGGTAGACAAAAGCTTTAAGATGATGCGGGGATAGTCTGAGGTCTTTTTTGGGGCCAGGCTCCATATGTTGCAAGAGCAGAGTGCGGCAACATATGGAGAGGCCAAATGGAAAAGAACCGTCGTGGCACCGTCTGGCAAGGCGCCTTTTGGTTGTCGATTGGATCCTTCGTCTCCAAACTAATTGGCGCGGTCTATCGTATATTCTTGCCCCGGGTACTAGGGGATTATGGGGTGGGATTGTTTCAAATGGCCTACCCCCTTTACGCGGTGTTATTGGCCATATCTATTAACGGTATTCCTACTGCTTTATCCAAGCAGACGGCAGAAAAAATTAGCCGAGGGGATACCGCAGGGGCCGAAGCATTAGGTGCCTGGGCTCAAGTGGCTCTAGGAGCCGTGGGTGTAGTGCTTGCTGCCGCTATGGAGATGTCAGCGCCTTGGATTGCACGCACCTTGTTTTCCGAGACTGCAGCGACCCTTTCGATTCGCGCCCTGGCGCCAGCACTTGGATTTGTGGCAATTGAGGCAAGTTTTCGCGGATATTTTCAAGGACAGCAGGAAATGGCACCCACCGCTGTGAGCCAGATTTTAGAACAGATAGTGCGGGTTGCAGTGATGTTTCCCATGGCATTGCTGTTGCTGCCGCGGGGGGTTGTTGTCGCGGCTGCGGGAGCCACCTTAGGGGCTCCGGTGGGTGCCGGGATCGGGGTAGGATATCTGCTTTGGCGACGTATGCACCATCGACCGCGATTTCGTCTTACGCGACCAATTCCTGTTAGAGATTTGATACGCTTGTTTTTGGTCGCGTTGCCCATGTCTTTCTCCGGGCTGCTATTTCCCTTGATGTTGCTGGCTGACTCCATGTTTGTGCCATTGCGGCTGACTATGACGGGGTTTACTATGGAACAGGCAACGGCCCAGTTCGGGCGTTTAAGCGGGGAGGCAATGCCCCTAGTGAATCTCACCATGGTAGTTGGTGCGGCATTGGCAGTGTCTTTGGTTCCCGCGGTGGCGCGCTCCATTGCTGGAGGCAACCGCGCGGAAGCCGGGCGACGAGTGGCCGTGGCGACGCACCTAGTATGGTTGGTCGGCTTGCCAATGAGCGGCGGACTAATAATTTTGGCTCAACCATTGACCCGATTGCTTTATGGCGAATCAGGAGCCGGCGGGGCACTTGAAATTTTGGCCATTGGCGCTACGGTTCTTGCTATTCAACAGATATTGGGCTCGTCTTTACAGGCTGCTGGTCATGGGTGGATTCCAGTAAAAAACCTGGTGATTGGAGCTATGGTGAAATTTGGGCTAACTTGGTGGTTGACCGCAATTCCCGGCTTAGGGATTCGGGGTGCAGCCATTGGAACAGTTACTGCAGGTGTTATCACTGCCTATGCAAATTGGCGTGACTGGAAGAAAGTTGTTCCCAATCCCGGTAGCTTGCTCGCTGGAGCATTATGGCCGCTGGCGGGCACGGTGCTGATGGTAATTGGCATTCAAGCATGGCTTCAGATTGGCGGAGCGATGCCGGAGTTGTTGATGACAACAGCGGCTATTTTTTTGGGCATTGTGGTGTATGGGATCCTGATGGCGGGAGTCGGCGAACTCGGCTCTCTTGCAACATTATGGAATGATCGCTGAATTTATCGACCTGAACAATTCAAGAAGGTCTCGGGATAAGGAACCGTCGGGATACGAATGGAAAACTCTGCCGCGATCAGAAGAATGGGGTGGTTCGACAAGCGGTTTGATCTGATCTGGGGTGAACTGCGTAAATATGCGGTGGCCGCGTCGACGGGGCAGAGCCAGAGAAGTGGTAAGAGGTCGTCCCGCACGGTGCCCTGTGTCTAGGCGCAGTGAAACGCCAGGCCCAATGCGATCTTACGTGTCTTTTTCAGGTTATACCAATCCAGAATAATCCGCATGGGCAATCAAAGCCGTGCGCCTCCACAGATCCAGAGGTTCGTCAATGGCCAAGTCGTCGCGCTCGACAATCGCGGCGGTGGTGACCGGGGTACCGGAGTCGCCTTGGTGCTGGACCTGATTCAGTAGGGCGGATTGGTGATAGGACATCGGGCTATATACTCGGCAAAAACCATTTGAAATAGAGGATCGGTTGGCAGATACTTTACGCGTAAAGGTACGTCGTTTTTGAGGCAGGAATGTTGTTTAGGACTCCCTGTAAAATAACTTAGTCATTTATGGTTGCGGCGCGATGACATAATTCCACTCGCCATGAAAGTTCTCGGGCACCCAATTGAGATTAGCCAACACGTTGGGGTCGACGGGCTGGCCC
>JAKAAL010000666.1 GCA_021802375.1 Bacillota bacterium
TGGCGTATGCCGAGACCCGGACCAGGTGGTGCGGGCTGGGGGTGATGAGTTTATGGTCATTATGCCGGGCGCACGATCCTCTGATCGGGAGGGATTGATTCCGCGGTTCATCCAGGCTCTCGAACACGAACCCATACGAATCCACAACGGAGACCGAGAATGTCGGCTACCTATTAGTGTGAGTCTAGGATGGGCTCATGGGCTATCAGGGTCGCCGTTTGACCAATTAGTGGCCGAGGCTGACCGCGATATGTATAGGCGCAAGCACCAGACTAAGCGCACCCGTGTGGCTATGTTTGATGATACATCCATATGAGGAACGGGGATTCGGACCCATCGTATTGGCTCCACGGGGCTGTCCCGGACACATGGATGATTGTTGCTAATCTATCGGGTGATGCTTGATCTTCTAGTATTGTCGGCGCCGAAGCGGGGGGATATACTTCACATCGTGAGAAAGGTTTCCCCATAATCATCATCGTTCTGGTAGTTTGAGAGGGTTTTCCCACCATATTGCTTTGGAGGCCTACTATGACCGATTCCGTCACGATTTTAACCGACGCACTTATTGTAGACGGCAGTGGCTGCGACGCTTTTCTGGGTGAGGTATGGATGGCAGATGGATCTATTACCCGCATTTCGGCAATAGGGGAGACACATCCTTCCAATGCGGTGGTCGTGGATGTGGGAGGACGTGTCCTCGCCCCAGGCTTCATCGATGTGCATTCGCATGCAGATAATGCCGCGTTTCTCGGACATCACGACACGTCTAAAATCTTACAAGGCGTGACCACCGAAGTGACCGGAAATTGTGGAATGACACTGGCTCCACGTTCGGATCTCTATCGCGATGAGCTAGCCGCCTATGCCGGCCGGCTGTTCCCCGCAACGGTATGGTCCGGGGAATCCTTCCGAGATTTTTGGCAGAGCGCAGAGACTCGAGGTTTGGTGACTCACGTGGCACCTTTGGTAGGGCAGGGAACCCTACGGATCATGGCTATGGGGCTAGAGGATCGGACACCCACCGACCGCGAACGTCAGCGAATGCACCAGGCATTACGAGCTGCGATGGATGCAGGAGCATTTGGTCTGTCGACAGGATTGATCTATCCTCCGGGGACCTTCACTCCAACCGAAGAGATTATCGACTTGTGCCGCCAGCTTGAGCATGGCCTCTATGCGTCGCATCTAAGAGGTGAATCTCTGCTCTTAGAGGAAAGCGTTGCGGAAGCCTTAGAGATTGGCCGAGAGGCCAATGTGGCGGTTCAACTTTCGCATCATAAGGCAGCGGGCTCCCAGAATTGGGGTAAGACGGTTAAGACGCTCGCAGCCGTCGATCGTGCTCGCGCCGCAGGTCAGGCAGTGCGTCTTGATGTGTATCCCTACACGGCGTCGTCCACGATGCTGACGGCGTGTTTACCGTCGTGGACGGAAGTGGGAGGCCATGATGCTACAATCCGGAGGCTTACCGATCCCTCCACGCAACGCCAGATTCGCCGTGATATCGAAGAAGGGTTACCGGGATGGGAAAATCATTTGGAGAGTGCCGGAGTGGATGGGATCTTGCTCTGTACCACGGCGGATCATGAGTACGAGGGCCAAACCCTCGCTGAAGCGGCTAAGTGCCTCGACATGGATCCCGTTTCGGCATTGTTCCACATTTTGGTGCAAGAGGACCTTCGGGTCAGTATGATTGTGTTTAGCATGGATGATCAGGATTTAGAGCGAGTCCTCCGCTACCCATGGACCATGATTGGATCAGATGGGCTACCACCCGGGTCTGGGGGGCGCCCACATCCTCGACTCTTTGGTACTTTCCCCCGTGTTCTCGGGCGCTATGTGCGTGAGGTTCCGATTTTAGGGTTGGAACAGGCGGTGTATAAAATGACGGGACTACCCGCCGACACGTTTGGTCTCCAAAAACGCGGTCTCATTCGGGAAGGCTATCGGGCGGATTTGGTGGTGTTTTCCGCCGATACGATTGCGGACACCGGCACGTATGGGGGGCTTCCTAGCTCCCCAAGTGGGATCTATCAGGTGTATCAAGAGGGCCATTTGGTAGTGGACGGGGGGCAGTATCTGGGGACACCGCGGGGACGCTGGTTAAAACACCATGTCGAGACTTAGTGGGCATCGCGAGCTAAGAAACCCGATACGCAATGGGGCCCGGCGTGGTCCGATGGCGTCACGGTGAAGGCGCTTAAAGCACTGAGGTCGCTTCCAATGCAAAGCCTCGCTAGAATGAAGCGCTTGGTGATCTGCGCCCCCTGCACAGCCGTCGTAAACCCAAAGGCTAACAAGGTCCCGACTAGAAACCAAGGGAAGATGGGCGGCAGTGTCCAGTGGTGAGAAACTATGGATGAACCACGCACAATGTCGTCTAGTACCCACTCTAAAACCAGCTCGTAGGATATGCCAAGCATTAGGTGCTGAATCGTCTCGTCGATGACTCGGATTGACCTCCGCAAGCGATAGGCCAGGATTTCCTAGCAAACACTTATATGCTTACGAATAGGATGGCCCTCCTCCATCTCTTACTGAGCCGCCACGAGGTATAGCCGCTTCAAGAAGTTGTTTACCGCGTCATCAAATACCTTTTGGGTCATGGCCGGCGGGGACCCTAACAAGGCTTTGGCTGCTTGGTGCATATCGTGATGAAGAGTTTTGAGCGCTCCCCAGTCGGATTGCGGGATTTCTGCGGTCAATTGCGTAAGCCAGATGCCGCAGAGACATCCCGCTTGGTCTAGCAATCGTTGCTTTTCCGCTGCGGTGCCAGGGTGATGTGCGTAGGAAGTAATCTGTTCTGCCCATTGTAGGACCTGGTAGGGGATCATCACCACGAGGTTTCGTGCGGGACGCCTGGGATTGGTATGAGGGGATGGCTTGTCCCGGTGAACCTGAATCCATTCTTTTAGTTCGTCGGGCGTCATCGGAGGGCCGTACCAGTCGCCTTGTCCTGCGGTGACCCCCATATTGTAAAGCACGTCCGATATGAATGGCGTCTCGATGGCTTCCGTGATTACCATGCGACCCATCGCTTGGCACAAGGCAACGACGCCGCTCACCATAATCCACGAGTCGCTTCCTGGACGAATTCCTGCCGTGAAAGAGCGATCCAACTTGACGTAATTGACCGGTAACTCTAACAAATATGAGAGGGACGCGTATCCCGTTCCGAAATTGTCAATGGCGACGATCGCCCCGGCTTGTTGTAAGCGTTTAATTTGACGGATAGCCAATGCCATGTCGGCCAGGTACGCGTTGCCGACAACCTCAAGAGAGACGGCATGAGGCGGTAAGCTTGATCCCCGCAAAAGGTTCTCGACCTGGGTCGGGAGTTCCGGGGACAAGAAGAATTGGGGGGAGACGTTGATGCTTACGGGGAGGGTTAACCCCTCGCGATGCCATCTTTCAGCTTGCGTAATGACTTCATGGAGCACAAAGCTCTCCACTTCATCCATGATATGGGGGTCTATGATGTAGGGGAGAAACTGATCGGGAAGCAATTCCTTGTCCCCGTCCCGCCACCTCAGTAATGCTTCTACCCCTAAGAGCTGTCCGGATTCCAAACTGATTACCGGTTGGTACCGAAATCGGAGGCCGCCAAGGGTCATGGCTTCCATCACACGTTTACCCATGCGGGCCTTCTTTTGCGCCTCGCGGTATAACGTTGGTGAGAAACCGGTGACTTGGTTCCTCCCCTGATCTTTAGATGCGTAGAGCGCT